>JAUIME010000648.1 GCA_030433195.1 bacterium | reverse complement strand
CAAGGGGAACTTCACGTTCGATGTCGACGTCCGCAAGGACGATGGATTCTCGAAGAAGAGCAAGAACGTGCAGCGTATCCGGCTCGGCAAGGAAGGCGATGGCAACGGCTTCGTCTTCAAGAGTGACGATCACGGCGGTTTCGTCTTCGGCAAGGCCGACAGCGGTGACGGGGGCTCGGACGACGACATGCACGTCTACTCGTGGCGGTCGGACGACGGCGCCAAGATCGAGCTGCGCGTCGAGGCGCGTACCGACGGCAAGAGCGCTCCCAAGGGCAAGGTCATCCGCAAGCACGTCGGTCCGAAGTCGGACGATGGCGAGAAGCGCTTTCCGTTCGACGTCGACGTCGACGTGAAAGTGTTCGGCATCGACGAGGACGGCAACACGAAGAACTTCTGGCGCTCCATTGGAGACGACCACGATGGCCCGGGCATGACGTGGCGCAGCAAGGGCGACGCGAAGGGCAACGTCTTTTTCTACGGCGGCAAGGGCGACGACGACGGCGAATCGAAGAAGGGCAACATCTTCTTCCACCGCGACGGTGACGTCGACTTCGGTGAGATCCTCGGGTCGGGTGACGTCAAGTTCGACTACTTCTTCGACGGCGACGGCGACTTCGACGTGAAGAAGCTCATCGACGGGAAGGGCAAGAGCAACGTCCACGTGTACGGGTTCAAGAGCGATGGAGAGGGTGGCAACTACTTCTTCGGACCTGGCGACGACTCCGACGCGAAAGGTCGCTTCGAGGTGATCCTCGACGCAGAAGGCAAGAACCCGTTCGGTACTTGGTTCGCACCCAAGACCGAAGACGGCGACGGCGGCGAGAAGAAGAGCCCGTTCGGCACGCTCCGTTTCGCGCCCGGCAAGAAGGATGGCGAGGTGCAGGCGCACGGGTACACGATCCGCTTGGACAGCGAATCGGGCGAGCCCCTGAAGCGCTTCTTCTCGACCGACGGCGCGGGCAAGGGCGGCGAAGGAGTCCGCACGTGGCTCGAGCTCCTCGACGGCGGTGAGGGCGGCAAGACGATGCGCTATCGCGTCGACGCAAACGGGAACATCGAGCGCGTCGAGGCGGCACCGGGATCGAAGAACGACTCGAAGGAGCAGGGATCGTCGAAGGGCGAAGCGAAGAGCCAGAAGAGTCGACGCGACGTGCGGATCCTCTGAATCGCTCGCTCGACGATCGACAACTCGAAAGAACGCAAAAGAACGCCCCGGCTTCGGTCGGGGCGTTTTGCGTTGGGGCGCAAGGGTTTGCCGGGTGCCGAAGGGCGCGCCGGGGTGGGTCGGCCAGAAACGGCGTTCAAGTTCGCCGCGCGGAATTCTCGAAAGGAGGCCTGAAGAGGCGGAACCCCTCGGGTGCCCGCCTCACCGCAGTCCATGTTGCGAAGGGGTTTCACCATGCGCTCGTTCCAGAATGCGTCGCTCCTCGGCCGGTTCGGTGGGTTCGAAGCGGCATTGGTTCTTTCGCTCGCGGTCCTCGCGGGGCCTGTCGTCTCCGATGCTCATGCGCACGGGGGGCGATACCGCGATCCGTTCGGAGGGCCGCCTCCGCCGCCGCCCGTCGACTACAAGCCGGCCGGACATCGCGAGGGGACGGGCCGCGTCCCCACGGATCCGAACGCCGGTCCGAACCCGGGCGGCTTCACCAACGGTGGGGGACGACCGGGAGCGACCGAGCCGTCGGAGCCGACCCCGCGCGGCGGTGGACCGCAGATCGGGCCGCGTGTCGCTCCTGCACCCGGGGCACCGGGTGCCGGCGCATCGCGCGCGGGCGCCACGACTCCGGGCCGCGGCGGACGCAAGAGCAGCGGTTCGGGCGCGAATGGCTGGGAGACCTGGTGGGAGCACAACCAGGCGCCGCTCCTGAACCTCCGCGAACGACTCGCCGCCAACGCCGGCATCTCGGGATCAGCCGACTGGCTTCTCGGCGGACGCGGCAAGGACCGCGCCTACGCGGCCGAGCGACCGGGACGTGAGAGCGTACGCCGCGAGGTGCTGCCGATCCTCGAGCGTGCCCTCGAAGACTCGCATTTCGACGTCCGTGCGGCTGCCGTGATCGCGCTCGGTAAGACTCGCCTCGAAGAGGCGCGCGACTCGCTCGTCGCGGCGCTCGCCGATTCGCATCCGCAGGTCGCCGAGTCGGCCGCGCTCGCGCTCGGGATCCTCGGCGATTCCCGCGACGTGCCGCTGCTCGTCGATCTCGCGAACGACACCGCGGCGGCGCGCCGTGCGTGTCGACGTACGGAAGTCCCGCCGCGCACGCGCGCGTTCGCGGCGATCGGACTCGGCCTCGTCGGCGATGCTTCCGCGATCGATCCGCTCGTCGCGATCGTCGACACGCCGCGCCGTCACGCGCATCTCGATCTGCCGGTCGCCGCGGTGACCGCGCTCGGGCTCCTCGACGATACCGGCGACGACGTCCGCGTGCTGCTCATGGATACCGCGAGAGACCGTCGTCTCGCCGACCCGCTTCGTAGCGCGGCCGTCACCGCTCTCGGGCGATCGGGCGACCCCGCGCTCGCGATCGATCTTCGCGCGTTCCTGCGTGATTCGAGTCTCGCCGTACGTCGGTCGGCCGTCATCGCGCTCGGCGAAGTCGCTTCGGCCGACGATCGCATCACGGCCGCGATGCTCGCGAGCGTGCTGCGCAAGGGCAACGACCCGATCTCGCGGCATTGGGCCTGTATCTCGCTCGGTCGCGGCGGTTCGCCGTTCGCCGAGAAGGCGCTCGTCGAGACGGTCCACGGAGCGTACGGCGACCAGCAGGCGTTCGCTGCGCTCGGGCTCGCGCTGTGGGCGCGTGCGACGGGGCACGAGAGCCGAGTCGGTTCGATCCTGCACGACCGGATCCGCCGCCTCCGCGATCACGGAACGCGCGGTGCGTTCGCGATCAGCCTCGGGATGCTCGCCTACCGCCCTGCCGAAGCCGAGCTCGTGAAGACCCTCGAGGATCGCGATCCGCGGCTGCGCGGACACGTCGCGATGGCGCTCGGGATGATGCAAGCCAAGACGTCGGTACCGGCGCTTCGTGCGCTGCTCGAGGGTGCGTCGCGTCTTCCCGAACTACAGAAGAACGCGGCGATCGCGCTCGGGCTCGTCGGCGATCGCGACGCCGTCGCGACGCTCGCCGAAGTGCTCGAGACCTCGCGCACCGAATACGTCCAGAGTGCGAGTGCATCGGCGATCGGCTTCATCGGCGACGCGTCGACCGTTCCGCTGCTCGGTCGTCTCGCGGAGGCGCGCGGCAAGATCTCGGACCTCGCACGCGCGCACTCGATCGTCGCGCTCGGCGTGGTCTCGGATCCGGGTCTGCTGCCGGCGCTGCACGTGATCGCCGTCGACACGAACTACCGCGCGCTCGTCGGCGCGCTCGAGGAACTGCTCACGATCAGTTGAATCACTTCCCGCAGGGCC
>JAUIME010000647.1 GCA_030433195.1 bacterium | reverse complement strand
TCGACGTCTACGACGACGACCTAATGGGATCCGAACGCAATCGTCACCTCGCCGACCAGATCGCCGTCGACGCGATCGACAAGGCGCTCGAGGCACTCGTCGAAATCGAAGACGAGCCCTACTTCTTCTGGCTGCATCTTCAAGATCCGCACGGGCCCTACGACCCGCCGGATCGCGAGTCGTGGCCGAGCCCCGCGACGCGTCCCGGCGCCGAACGCACGCTTCGTCCGGGCACCGACGACGTCGGCTACGAGCGGCTACCGGCGTATCAAGTCATCGAAGACGAACGCCGTGTCGGCGCCTACATCGATCGCTACGACGCCGAAATCCTCTACCTCGACCGACAGCTCGAGAGACTGTTCGAACACCTCGAAGCGACGAACGCGCTCGACGACACGCTCGTACTCTTCACCGCCGATCACGGCGAGGCGATCGGCGAAGACGCGTTCTACTTCGCTCACGGGCACTCGGTGGGACTCGATCAGATCCGCGTGCCCTTCGGGATCGTCGGCCCGGGGGTTCCGGCGGGCGCCGTCCGCGAGATTCCGATCTCCACGATCGACGTGTTCGCGACGGTGCTCGAGTTCCTGGAGATCGACGCGCCCACGGGCACGGCGAGTCGAAGTCTTTGGACGGCCATGCGCGATGGCGGCGATCCGGCACTCGCCGACCGACCCGTCTACGCCGAGAGCACGACGCAGCGCGCGATCGTGCGTGGCGACCGATTCTTGCGACGCAACATCGTCGATCTCGCCGCGCAACCGCCGCCTTCGCCGGGGCGCACCGACTGGCGCGAAATCCGCTTGCCCGAGGACTTGACCGACCTCTCCGGCAGCCCTGTCGACGAGCCGCCCGGGACGATCCTTCAAGCCCTCGCCGAGTTTCACACGCGAGCCGAACGTTCGCGCGCGACGATCGAAAGCCAACGCGTCTCGGCCGACATGTCGCAGCGCGACCGCGAGCGGCTCGAACGGCTGGGCTACACCGAGCCCGCCCCCGGAGGAGAGAACGACTCCGGGTCTCGATGAGACGAACCCGACCCTCGTAGCCGCGATTCTCGAACGTGGAGGCGATCATGAAGCGGTCTTCCTGGCGAAGCGACGAACCGGATGCGCTCCGACCCCGATTCTCCCGCCGCATCGTGACACGGCTCGCGACGTCGATCGTGGCCGTCTTGCTCGTGAGCTGCCGATCCGCACCCGTCGACGAGACCGCGCCGACGAGCGCTCCGGACGCGTATCTCGTCGCCGCCCTGCGGACCGCGGACTGGCTCGAGTCGGTCGCCATCGCCACCGACGACGGAACGTGGTGGCCCGTACAGCCGGGAGTACCCACCGACCCGACGACCCCAATCGACGACACGCTCTACCACGGCAATCCGGGCGTCGTGCTGTTCTTCCTCGAAGCGCACCGCGCCACAGGCAACGCACGCTACCTCGAGATCGCACGCGCCGGTGCCGACGGACTCCTCGCCCGACTCGACGCTCGCGACGGCCTCGGTCCCGGCGGCGCGGGCTTGTACACGGGCATCGCGGGGATCGGGTTCGTGCTCGAAGAAACGCACCTCGCGACAGGCGACGCCAAGTATCGGACGGGAGCGGTCGCGTGCCTGCAACGGCTCGCCGATCATGCGATCCGCGAAGGCGAAGGCGTCGAATGGAACGACAGCACAGACATCGTGTCGGGCAGCGCAGGCGTCGGCTTCTTCCTGCTTTGGGCGTACGAGCGCATTCCCTACCCCGAGTCGCTGCGCCTCGCGCTCGAAACCGGACGACGCCTCGTGCAACTCGGTGAATCGGCGCCGGGGGGCACGCGCTGGACGATGAACCCCACGTTCCCGCGCTACATGCCGAACTTCTCGCACGGAACCGCGGGCGTCGCGGCCTACCTCGCGGCGCTCTCCGAATTCGTGAACGAACGCCGCTTCCTCGACGCGGCGCAGAGCGGCGCTTCGCACCTCGTTCGTATCGCCGACACCGACGACGGAGGTTGCGTGATCCTGCATCACGAACCCGACGGCGAGAACCTGTACTACCTCGGCTGGTGCCACGGCCCCGTCGGCACCGGGCGCCTGTTCTTCGAGCTCTACGAACACACCGAGAACCCGCTGTGGTTCGACTGGATGCGGCGCGGCGCGGCCTCGCTTCTCAACAGCGGCATCCCCGACTCGCAGACGCCGGGCTTCTGGAACAACGTCGGCCAATGCTGCGGCTCCGCCGGCGTCCTCGAGTACTACCTCGACCTGCACCGCGAAACCGGCAACGCGATGTATCTCGACGCCGCGATCGCCATGGGCGATCAGGTCCTCGCCGAGAGCGCCGAAACGTCGATCGGCCTGAACTGGTCCCACGCCGAGCATCGCGCCCGCCCCGAAGAAACCACGGTGCAAACCGGCTACATGCAAGGTGCCGCCGGCATCGCCATCGCCCTGCTCCACCTCAGCGCCGCCGTCCGCGACGAACCCGACGAATCGATCCGCCTCCCGGATTCCCCTTTCGAAACGGGCGGCACCGCACGCTCGTTCCGCGCGCAGCGGTAGTCGATCATGAGTGCCGGCGCCACGCTCATGAGAACCGCGAGACTCCCGGGCCTGCTACTCGGTCTCACGATCGTTCTCGTCGCCCCGGGCTGTCTGCGCGACGATGACGAGTCGCAAACTGGCGCCTCGAACGAACAAGGTCGATTGCAAGGAATCGTCGATACTTCGCGACTCGCGGATTCGGAGCGGTCGATCGTCGACCGGCTTCACTACGATGCCCGGTTCGTTACGGGGGATCAGCTCGAAGTCCTCGACGAACTCTTGGGCCGTCCGAGCGGCCTCACGAAAGCCGCTACAGAACGCGAGATCTACCTGCTACTGCGCATCGAGGCCAGGGAATCCCTGACGTTCAAGAAGGTCCTTCGTGCGACCTTCGAGCTCTCGTCACCCCTTCCGCTCACGGGGATCCGCTTCGGCATCGCCGGGTCGCTCTATCGTGACGATGGCATCTACTCGATCGAAAAGGTGGTCAGCGCGGGAAACGTGATGACCGATGCATCCCGCCAGGAGATCCTCGCAGCGACTCCGAAACTCGTGATGACCGACGTCTATCTGAAGTGACGGCAGGTGCGATGGACGAACTCGGCCCGCGCCACGAGCACGTGCTCGTGGTCTTGAATCGAGAAATCCGCGAGAACCGGTGAGCAAGGCGAGGTTTCCCGAGTCTAGTCCTTCGACGCGGTGGTGCTTCCCGTGAGCGCCCGGGAATTGACGACACGCTCCCGGCTCGGGTGCGTCCTCCGAAGGAGAGGAGTTTCGTCGGTCTCGTCACCGCGTCGTTCCGACAGGAGGATGGTTCATGATTCGCTCCGCCCAGCGTTCGTCGCGCCTCGGATTGCCGTGGCTCGTCGTCCTCGGGTTGCTCGCTTCGCAGCGATCCGCC
>JAUIME010000646.1 GCA_030433195.1 bacterium | reverse complement strand
GGGGGGTGGGTCACCGCGCTCGACGGTGAGGAGTTCGACAGCCTCGATCCGGCCACCGGCCGGCTGATCGCGCGAGTTCCGAGGGCCCGTTCCGCCGACGTTGACCGAGCCGTCGCGGCTGCATCGTGCCGTCCGAGCGCCGTCGCAATCGAACCCCTGGTGGAGCCTCTGTGCGATGAATTCGAGCAACTCGACACGCGATGGGTGGATCCTCGTTCGACGCGGACGCATACTCGCGATCGCAGGCGCCGTCTTGGTGGCGCTCACCGCTTCGATGGCGGCCGGCGCGCGCGCCGAGACCGCCGACACCGACGCCGAAGCCGAGGCGGGCGCCGCGCTCGCGCCGCTCACGGTGGCCGAGTCTTCCGACTACACGGCGACGTCGAGCCATGAGCAGGTGCTCGGCTTCTTGGACGAGCTCGTCGCCCTCGGCGCACCGATCCGCATCGAGACGCTCGGCGAATCCACCGACGGAAAGCCGCTCGTGGCCGCGATCCTCGCCGATCCGCCCGTCGACTCGCCGCCCGATCCCGACGAGCGCGACCGCCTCGTCGTGTGCATCCAGGGCAACATCCACGCGGGTGAAGTCGAGGGCAAAGAGGCGGCGCTCATGCTGCTTCGCGACATCGGCATCGGCGGGAAGTACCCCGCGATCCTCGAGAGCTGCATCCTCGTCGTCATTCCGAACTACAACCCCGACGGCAACGACGCGTTCGACGAAACCGCGAAGAACCGCCCGTCGCAGTCGACACCGCATCGGGTCGGTCGCCGTCACAACTCGCAGGGACTCGACCTCAACCGCGACTACATGAAGGCGCGCAGCACCGAGTTCCCGCTCGTCGCGCGGCACGTGTTCAACACGTGGGATCCCGACATCTTCATGGATCTCCACACGACGAACGGAAGCTACCACGGCTACACGCTCACCTACGGTCCGCCGCTGCATCCGGGTGGCGCGAAAGGGCCGCTCGTGCTCACGCGCGATCATCTGTTGCCCGCCGTGAAGAAGGCGATGAGCGACGAGCACGGCTACGCGATCTTCGACTACGGCAACTTCGACGATCAGTCGAATCCCACCAAGTGGGCGACCTACGACTACCGCGGCCGCATGGGATGGCTGTACGCGGGACTGCGCGGGCGCATCGGCATCCTCAGCGAGGCCTACGCCTACGCGCACTTCCGCAACCGCGTCGACGTAACGTATTGGTTCGTGCAGGAGATCCTCGAGTGGGCGGCGGCGCACCGCGACGAGATCCTCACGATCCACCGCGCCGAAGACGCGGCGGTGATGGCGTGGGGCAAGGATCCGTCGAAGGCGCCCGAGATCGCGATCCGCGCCGAGCTCGTGCGTCGCCCCACCGACGAGATGATGATCGTCGAAGAGACCGAGCCGCCCGCCGAGGGCCAGCGCTGGCCGCGGAAGCGCACGGGGCTCGTCTACGGCAAGGAGGTCGAGGTTTGGGACCGCTTCGAGCCGACGCTCACGGTCCGGTTCCCGGCCGGCTACTACCTGCCGCCGACGATGACCGAAGCGCGCGAGATGCTCGCGCTGCACGGCATCCGCACCGTGAAGCTGACCCAGCCGTGGAAAGGCGAAGTCGAGACGTTCACCCCGACGCGCGTCGAGACCGCGAACCGTCGCTTCTCGGGCGGCCTGCAAACTTCGCTCGACGTCACGCGCGAGACCGCGACCGTCGAGGTGCCCGCGGGGTGGTATTGGGTACCGACCGCGCAGCGCCAGGGTCGCCTCGCCGTGCATCTGCTCGAGCCGGACGCCGCCGACAGCTTCTTCGTCTGGCACCGCGCCGGCGTGACGCCCGAGGTCGGCAAAGCGCTGCCGTACTACCGCTCGTTCACGCCGCGCCGCTGAGGTTCGCCGCCCGGCTCGAGGGCCGGGTGAGCGCGTCAAGCCCTTTCGGCGTCTCGGGTTCGGGCCGGCGCGTCGAATCGCCCGAGCCGGAAAAGTAGACTGCTCGGTCCCGTAGCCTCCCCGCTCGTCGCCCGCGACGGCTCGTGCCGTTCGCAATCGACCGTCCCCATGGAACCCGAGCCATGGAAATCTTCTCGCAACTCGAATCCCTGATCACGGGCCAGTCGATCGTGGTCATGATGATCGCGGTCGTGATCGCGACGCTCGTCTCGGAAGACGCCACCTGCATCGCGTGCGGGCTGCTGCTCGCCGGGGGCGAGCTCCCGATTCTTCCCGTCACGGCGGCGTGCGTGTTCGGCCTGTGGTTCGGCGACCTGACGCTCTACGGTTGGGGACATTTCGTCGGCAAGCCTGCGCTCAAGCGCCGCCCGTTCCGTTGGTGGTTCACGCAATCCGACGTCGACAAATGCGCGGCCTGGTACAAGAGCAAGGGCCCGAGCGTGATCTACCTCGCGCGCATCGTCCCCGGATGCCGGCTGCCGACGTACTTCGCCGCGGGCCTTCTATCCGCGAGGTTCTGGAGCTTCAACCTGCACTGCTTCCTCGCGTGCCTGCTCTGGGCGCCGCTGCTCATCGGGCTCGCGATGCTGGTCGGCGAAGGGATCGAGACGTACTTGACGTTCTTCCAGCGCTACGCGCTGCTGACGCTCGTCGTGGTGCTCCTCTTGCTGTACCTGCTCGTGAAAGTCGTCATGCCGATGTTCACGTATCGCGGGCGGCGGTTGCTGCGCGGCTCGTTCCGCCGCAAGGTGCGCTGGGAGTATTGGCCGTCCACGTTGTTCTACGTACCGATCGTGGCGTACATCCTGTGGCTCGCGATCCGCTACCGGAGCCTCTCGCTCTTCACGACCGTCAACCCCGCGATCTTCGCGGGCGGCTTCGTCAACGAGTCGAAGAGCGAGATCCTCGACGGGCTCACCGAGTCGCCGGCGAACCTGCCGTACGTCGTCGCGTTCCACAAGATCGACGGCAGCCTGGCGCTCGACGCGCGGCTCGACGCCCTGCGCGCGTTTCGCGAGAAGCACGCCCTCGACTATCCGGTCGTTCTGAAACCCGACGCGGGTCAGCGCGGCTCGGGCGTAGCGGTCGTTCGCACCGACGAAGAGGCCGCCGAGTATCTCGAAAGCACGCCGCTCGACATCATCGCGCAGGAGTACGCGCCCGGCGCCGAGTTCGGCATCTTCTACTACCGCTTCCCGAACGAAGAGCGCGGCACGGTGTTCTCGATCACCGAGAAGAAGTTCCCGCACGTCGTGGGCGACGGCGAGAGCACGCTCGAAGCGTTGATCCTGCGGCGCACCGAATTGCTGCCGATGGCACGTTTCTACTTCGAGAAGCTCGGCGGGAGTCTGTTCGACGTTCCCCCAGCCGGCGAGCGCATCCAGCTCGTCGAGATCGGCAACCACTGCCGCGGCGCCATCTTCCTCGACGGCAAGCGCATTCATACGCCGGAGCTCGAGGCCGCGTTCGACGCGATCAGCCGACGCTACGAC
>JAUIME010000021.1 GCA_030433195.1 bacterium | reverse complement strand
GCGAGCGTCGAAGGACGCACGCACGAGCGCTGCCACGCCATCGTCGAGCGTGTCCTTGCGGAAGCGGCCGCGGCTCGATGCGGGGAGGGGGCGGCATGAGCGTTCTGTTCTTGACGGAAGACGAAGCCGGTGCGAGTACGCGCTACCGCATCCACCAGTACCTTCCCGAGCTCGAGTCGCGCGGGATCGAATGGGATTGTCAGACCGTGCCCGACGGACGTCGCGAGCGACGTGCACTGTTTCGACGGGCCTCGTCCTTCGATGGCGTCGTCGTACAGCGTCGCCTCGTGCATCCGTTCGACGTGCGCCGGCTCCGCCGTCACGCGAAGCGTCTCGTGTTCGACTTCGACGATGCCATCCTCTACCCGGATTCGTTCCAGCGCAAGAGTCGGTCGACCTCGCGTTGGCTCAAGTTCCTCGCGATCGCGACGAGCGCTGATCTGGTGGTCGCCGGGAGCGAGTACCTCGCGCGTGTCACGACCGAGTTCCAACGCAACGTGACCGTGATCCCGACCGTCGTCGATTCTCGGAGGTATCCGGTGCGCACGCCGAAAGCGCGCGAGGCGTCGGCGGGAGGCGAGCCGATCCGTCTCGTATGGATCGGTTCGAGGAGCACGATGCCCTACCTCGAGGACGTCCTCGAACCGATCGCGGAGGTGGCGGCGGATCGCGATCTCGTGCTGCGCGTCGTCGCCGACGCGGCGCCTCGCTCGATCGGATCGCTTGCGATCGAGCAGGTTCCTTGGAGCCCGGAGATCGAGGTCGAGGCCATCGCGTCGTGTGACATCGGCCTCGCTCCCTTGCGCGACGATCGCTGGTCGAACGGCAAGTGCGGGCTGCGGCTGCTACAGTATTTCGCGGCGGGGGTTCCGGCGGTCGCGTCTCCGGTGGGTGCCCAGAGCCCGATGATCGCGGAGGAGCACGGTGAGGTCGCTGCGACGCCGGGCGAGTTCGGTGCGGCCGTGGCGCGGCTCGCCGACGATCCCGCACGACGCGTGGAGATGGCGCGGCGCGCGCGGCGCCGGCTCGAGCTCGAGTACGATCCCGCGGTCTGGGGTGGCCGATTCGTAGCGGCCGTCACGGGCGAACCCTCCACGGAAGCCCCTTCGCGTTCCGACGACGCGCACGAGGAGACCTGAGGTTTGGCAACGCTCGACCCGAAGCGCATCGAACGCGTCCTCGTCCAAGCGCCGAATTGGCTCGGGGACTTCGCGATGGCGACGCCGGCGTTTCGCTGCATTCGCGAGAACTTCCCGAACGCGACGGTGACGCTTCTCACGCGACGCTACCTGATTCCGCTGTTGGATGGCGCGCCTTGGTTCGACGACGTGATCCCGTACGATTCTTCGGGTGCGGATCGCGGTTGGCGCGGCTATCGGACCATCGTCCGCAAGCTGCGAGCGCGGCGCTTCGACGTGTCGATCCTGCTCACGAACTCGTTTCGCACGGCGTTGCTCGCGCGCATGTCGGGTGCGCGGCATCGCGTCGGGTACGACCTCGAGGGGCGAGGGTGGTTGCTCACGCATCGACTGCGACCGCCGATGGCCCAACGCGGCAAACGCGTACCGAAGCCGATGCCCGAGTACTACCTCGACCTGCTCGAGCACGCCGGGCTTCGTCGCGGGTCCGATCGCATGGAGTTGTTCGTTCCGACCGAGCTTCGCGAGCGCGGCGAGGCGTGGCTCGCGGATCATGGGATCGCGCCGGGGGATCGATTGGTGGCGCTGAATCCCGGCGCGTCGTTCGGTGCGTCGAAGCTCTGGAACCCCGAGTCGTTCGCACGCGTGGGGGATTCACTCGCGAGCGAAGGTGCCAAGGTGCTGGTATTGTTCGGACCCGGCGAGGAAGAACTGGCGAAGGACATCCGGAAGCGAATGAAGGAGCCGACCGTCGACCCCGAAGGCGACATGGTCTCGCTCGATCTCCTCAAGTGCGTGCTCGAACGATGCGATCTTCTCGTCACGACGGATGCGGGACCGCGCCACGTGGCGGTCGCGTTCGGTCGTCCTGTCGTGTGTGTGATGGGACCGACCGATCCGCGTTACTCGGCGACGAATCTCGAACACTCGACCGTTCTGCGGGAAGAGGTCGATTGCGCGCCGTGTCACCTCAAGACGTGCCCGATCGATCACCGCTGCATGGAGCGGATCACTCCGGCGCGCGTGCTCGAAGCGTGTCGTCGATGGCTCGCGTGACGTAGACGATGCGTCGGTCGGTGACACGCGCGAGCAGAATCGTGCAGGCGTCGTCGCCGCGCAGGTCGAGCTTTCCACGCAGCTCTTCGGGCGTCATCGGAAACCCTCGCTTCTTGATTTCGAGCGTTCCGATGCCGAGCTCGCGCAGGCGCTTCCGAAGCCGTTTGAGCTGGAACGGAAAACTCTCGACGACGCGAAATGCGCGGACGAAGCGAGAGTCGGGAACGTCATCGCCCGTGAGGTAGGCGATGTTCTCGTCGAGCAGCGCGAGCCCGTGTCGCTCGGCGAAGGTCGTGAGGAGGCCGGAGCGCACGAGCGCCGGATCGGGATCGAAGAGGAGGGACTTCTCCCGCGGCGCGATCGGCGGCGCAGGCGTGCGGTCGATCGATTCGACGGCCAGGGTCTCGCCATCGGGGAGTCGTGTGGCGCGGCGTGCCGCGCGGCGTGCGTCGCCGAACCAAGCGACGGCCTCGCGGCACTCGCCGTGAACGGACACGTACTCGACTTCGGCGCCGGTAGCCTCGTCGCCGTCGAACGTCGGCGCGAGTTTGGCGCCGACGCGTGGGATGCGCCTCGCGATCTCGACGATCCACGAAAGCGGTGGGTTCGCGCGCTCGGGATCCGCGATGCGCCGGGTGCGATCGTCGCGGCGAGCGGGGTCGCAGAACACGGCATCGCAAACGAGCCGCAGGTTGCGCACGTCGGCGACCGCGACGTCGACCGGAACTCCCGCCGCTGCGGCGTTCGCTCGTGCGAAGGTGGCGCGGACGGGATCGCGGTCGATGCCGATCGACGGGCCGACGCGAGCGAGCGCCACGAGGTCGCCGCCGATCGAACAGCCCGCGTCGAGGATCCGGGTCGCGCCTGCGAATCGCGCGGCTCGATAGCGGGCGACGACCTCGGCGGTCGCCTGCTCGAGCGCTTCGCGCGTGAAGTACATCGACGCGCCGCCGGCGAACTTGGTCACGGCTCGGCGCCGACAGGCCCAGGTCTCGAGCAGGGCGGCGGCGCGCGACGGCGTTCCCGCGACACGGCGGGCCTCTTCGACCGACCCCGGCCGTCCGGCGAGCTCGGGATCGCCGCCGATCTCGCCAAGTGCGGCGAGCGCGGCGCGGCCGTCCGGACCCGTGAGCCAGCGTGCCGTGGCGAGGTCGATCACGACCCTCCTCCACACCGCTCGTTCGCTCGATCCTCCCGAATCTCGGGATTCGCGGTGCAAAGTCCGACCGACCCGGCCGATGAAGGGATGGGAGCCGGTAGACCCGGTAAGGGTCCCGACCGGCCCATGGTCCCTCGTTTGGTCTCATGGAGACGAGTCATGAGTTCGCTTCGCGCATCGATCTTTCGCTTCTCGCTGGCCCTGATCCTCATCGGGTTCGCCGGTACGTCGTTCTGGTACGCTTACCGCTTGCAGGAAGAATACCTGGAGCAGGAAGGCTACCTCTGGACCGCGCGCCGTGAGAACTTCCTGCTGAAGTCGGCCGTGGCCGACGTCGAGTCGGATCGGGACCGTCTGGGCGGCGAGGTGGCGACGCTCGACCTCGCGCTCGAAGAAGCGCGCGACGAACTCTCCCGGATGCGCCTGCGCGCGGCCGACCTCGAGCTCACGCTGATCGACGTTCGCACCGAGCGCGACGCCTGGCAGTCGGAGAACCGCGCGCTCGATCTCGATCGAATCCGCCTTCGTGACGAGAACAAGGCGCTCACGAGCCAGGTTTTCTCGCTCTACATGGCGGCCAACCGCACGCGTTGGATCGACGGCATGCGTGACGCCGGTACTTGGCTCGACGGGATCGTCGGGGAGGGCACCGAGACGGAACCGACCCTCGATCCGGTACCGCGCTGGATCGCGGCGGTCGATCCCCACGAGGCCACGCGAGACGAGGCCGAGGCCCGTCTCGCCTCGCTCCGTGACGAAACCGCCGCGAAGCGCGACGACGAAGATGCCCCCGCGATCGCGTGGGCCATCGAGGACGAAGACTCGGCTCCGCACGAAGAGTCGCTGCCGATTTGGGACGTGTCTCCCGACGCGGGCGGCATCGGTTCGGACGCGCGCCCGAGCCTGCGCCCGGCGCCCGCGATGCAAGGCGGGATCCCGACGGCGTCGCTCGGCCGCGAGCCGGCGGCGGGTCGCATCTTCCGCTTCGAAGCGATCGGCGAAGCGTGGCTCGCGGCGCCGGCCTGGGTCTCGGATTCGCTCGCGACGATCGTCGCGACCGTGCGCCGCGACGGTCGTTCGTGGATCCGCCTCGCGCACGCGTCGGTCGTCACGATCGCCCGCTTCGACACCGTCCTTCGGAACCTGCGATCGGTGACGGGCCCTCGCCTCTGATCACCCCGCGGTCATCCAGCGGCGCGTGAAGGCGAAGGCGCGCAATGTGCTTCGGCGCGCACTTGGCGAGCCATCCGACGATGGCGATTGGACGACGGCGATTCGAGGACGACGATCCTCGCCTTGCCCGCGATCAGAGGTTCGTGGACTGCAGCTCGGCTCGGAATCCGCCGCCCGTCGTTTCCTCTTCCCAGACGATGTGGAGCTTACCGTTCGCGCCATCGATCAGGAGCTTCGGATTGCGCGAGATGCCCGCACTGGAAGAGATGTTGACGGGCACCGTCACGGGCGTTCCGTCGATCAGTCGCATGTAGAAGATGTCGCCTTCTTCGCCCGGATCGAAGCTCGTGTACGCGAGGTGGACGAGCCCGTCGTGGAACGCGATGCTCGGCTCCCATGAACGCGCAGGACCGGACGTGATCGCGACCGGGGTCTCCCAGATTTCGGCGTCGAGGTCGATGCTCGACGCGTAGTGGAGCTGGAACCCGTCGTCCTCGCTTCCTGCGTAGACGATGTGGATTCGGTCGCCCGCCACGTCGAGCTCCATCGCGGCCGACGGCTGGATGTACGGATAGATGTTGTCGTCGGTGAGACGTACGGCCGGCGTCGACGCGCCCGTCGCCGTCACGTTCTTGACCTCGATCTCCCAAGTCGCTCGGAACGGCTCGAGGTCGAGGTTCGTGGGAATGCGAAGCAGCGAGTAAGACGTCCACAGATCGCCGTCACTGTCTTGCATGACGCCGACGTCGCGATGGTGACCGAACCGCCGGACTTCGTTGATCGCGTCTTCGATGACCTTCGGATTGCTCGGCGAGAACTCCGTGCCGGAAAACCGCACGAGCGCCGACATGTTGCCGCCCGTCGGGTAGAAGATGGAGGGCGCGAACAGGTGCTTCGTGCCGTCGAACACGGCGATCTCGGGCTGACCGAGCGATGCCATGCCGACCTTGGGTTGGTCTTCGGTGAAGCCCGTCAAGAGCGCATCCGCCGCCGCCGCGAACGTGTTGCCACCGTCGGTGCTCTCGAAGTAGCGATACTGGTGGTTCAATCCTTGCGGCTTGTCCGCGTCTTCCCACTGCCACGCGACGACGTGGACATCGGACCCGTCGGTCGCGATCGTCGGGTAGTCGACGAATCGCGGCGATCGCCAGGAGAACGTCTCGAGGATCTTGGGTCGTTCGAGTCCTTGTCCGAACGGCGCGCGCTGATAAACGAGTTGCGAATCGCCGTTCGAGTGCGCGCGACGATAGATCGTGTGGACGGCCCCGGTGTCGTCGAGCGCCGCGTCGAGGCACGCGATGTATCGCGGGTGCTCGAGCCCCGACGTGAGTCCGATCGATTCGTACATCACGCGGCCCGTCGCTTCCGGAAGCGACAGCCCCATGAGGCGAGCGACGGTCGGGGCCACGTCGGCCTGATAGACACGGCGCGACGACACGAGACCGGGAGGCGTGTCGGGGCCGGCGACGAACATGATGATCTCACGACAGCCGTCGCACGTGCCCTGATGCTCGCCGAACGCGCGTCGGTCGTGGTCCTCGTGCCGACCGTGGTCCGCGGTGAGGATCAGCGTCGTCTTGCCGGCGTAGGCGGGGTGCTTCTGGATCGTCTCGAACCAGAAGTCGGCGAGGAGGGTGTCCCACACTCCGATCGACTCCGTGTAGAGCCCGAAGTCGGCTTGGTTGTCGCGAATCGCGCGGTGACCGGCGATGTCGACGAGCCCCATGCAGAGGAACATGAGATCGGGCTCGCTCGAGTTCATCATCGACTCGGCGGTCTCGAGCACCTCGACGAGCGAGTTGTCGAGGGGGTCGACGAACGTCTCTTCGCCGAGCGGCTCGGTCCCGTTGAATCTCGTCGTGAAGAAATGGAGTTCGGGGCTCAGCGCATCACCGGCCGCGGGATGATAGCTGTGGTCGGAGAGACGCGTGTTGAGCTTGTCGGTGATGTAGGCCACCTTGTCTTGCGGGAGGCCGAGATCGTCGCGTGCTCTCTCGAAGACCGTGCGCGAGAACGATCGATTGTCGATGTAGTCCTCGTCGTCGAGGTCGAGTCCGCGTCCGCGGTTGGGACCCTCGGCCCACGCGCCCGTCACGAGGGTGTTCGTGCAGGCGGTCGTCGTGGTTCCGAACGCGCCCGTGACCGCATCGGTGTAGAGCGTACCGGTCGGGATCAATTCGTTCGTGAGGCGCGGCGTGTAGTCCTGCGGCGGACGCAATGCGCTGTGCGCGAACTCTTGCGCCTTGTAGGACTCCTGCAATCGCAACCCGTCGACCATCACGTAGAGGACCTTCTCGGTGGAGATGGCTTCGGCGCGCATTGCCACGGCGGGGCGAGGTGAGCGCCAGGCGAGCCAAGCGAAGGTCAGCGTGACGAGACTCAGAAAAACGGCGATGGAGGCCTTGCGGGTGGACAATGCAGGATCCCCTTTTTCTAGGCTGGGTGGTCGCGCGGTGCGTCGGGAATCCGACCCTCGCGCGTGAGTCGTGGGTTGGTGTGGTCGGTCGGGAAAGGCCGTCGCTACGGTTCGCCTCTCGCGTCTACGGATGATGACAGGGCAGACCTTCGAGGTCGAGATCGGAGACCGTCTGCCCGGCGCTGCGCGGTTCCGCTCGAAAGTTCGACTCTAGGTCATGCGTCCGAAAAACGCAAGGATCCGGAGCGCGGCTTTGCGGGCCTGTCGGGGAGGCCCGGCTAGATTCGTCGAAGCCTGTTACAGCACAAGGACTTCAGTCGATCGCGATCCGGCGCTTTTCGATGCGGAACCCGGCGTCCGGGTCCGCTTCCTCCCACACCACGACGAGCGCCTCGTCGTCGGGGTCGTGGAGAAGCGTGGGGTTGCGTGAGATGCCCGGTGAGGGGGCGATCGCGCGCGCTTCGCCGGACGGAACACCGTCCCGGATCGACTGGTAGACGATGTCCCCCTGGCCCGTGTCGAAATCGACCCAGACGACGTGAAGGGCCCCGTCGAGCGCGACGGCATCGGGCTGCCAGGCGCCGCGTGACGATCGCGTGAGAACGGTCGCGGGCTCGAAGGAGACCGGGCTCCTCGCGCTCGACGTCGCGTGGATCTGGAACCGACCGTCGATTTCCGATGCGTAGACCACGTGGATGCGATCGTCGCGGGTGCGGTCCACGGAGATCTTGGGCATGACGTCCGCGACGGCGTTGTCGTTCGTGAGACGGGTGGACGGCGTCGACAGATCTCCCGTCGAGAGGTCCTTGACGTAGATCTCCCAGGTCGATCGCTTGGGTCGGATCATGGGATCGGACGGGAGGTCGAGGGCGCCGAAGGTCGCGAGGATGGAGCCGTCGCCGGCGGAATCGACGTCGAGCCATCGGTGATGCCCGATGCGTCGCGGCTGACCGATCGCGTCGCGTTGCGATTTGCGTGCGCCGGCGCGGAACTGCAGCGATTCCACGTGCGTGAGTGACCTCCGGAGACGAGGAGCTGGAACCCGCGCAGCGACACCTCGCCGAAGCGGGAATCTTCGGTCTTGCCGGTCGCCAGCACGCTCGGCGCCGAGAACGCCGGATCGTACCGGTCCGCCGACCAATGCAGGATCTCGTGATTCGATTCGGTCCAGTGCCAAGCGGCGACGTGGGTGCGACCGTTCTCGAGCGCGATCGCGGGAAGCTCGTGGAACGACGGCGACATCCACGACTCGGTGACGACGACGCGCGGCAGCGAGAAGTCCTGGCCGCGATCGGCGGTCTGTACGACGATCTGGGATTCGCCCGCGCCGTTGCCGCGCTTCGAGGCGACGGCGATCCGTCCGTCTTCGATCGTCGCGCGAGAGTGACGCAGATAACGCCGCGAGTCAACCTCGGGAACGAGTCCGACGGCTTCGTAGAGCGGCTGACCGGTCGCTTCGGGAAGCTCGACTCCGAGGATCGAGGCGACCGTCGGCGCGAACGCCGTCGAGTACACGCGTCGGTCGACGATCGCGCCGGGCGGCGTGTACGGACCGGCCACGAAGCAGACGATATCGCGTGCGCCGTCGCACGTTCCTTGGTGGCTGCCGTAGGCGATCGTGTCGTGATCGTCGTGGCGTCCGTGGTCGCTGCAGAGGATGAGCGTCGTGTTGTCGCGGTAGGCGGGGCGGCGCTGTACCTCGTGCCATAGATTGACGATCAGATGATCCCAGACTTCGATCGCGCGCGTGTAGAAGCGGTAGTCGGCTGCCGCATCGGCCGTCGAACGATGGCCGGCGATGTCGACGTTTCCGAACGCGAGGAACATGACGTCGGGTTCGAGCGTGTCGATCGCTTCGATCGCGGTGTCGAAGACTTGGCGGTCGGAGTTGTCCGTCGGATCGATCCAGGTCTCTTCCTTGTACGGTTCGGCGGTATTGAATCGCGTGCGGAAGACGTGCGTGCTCGGACCGAGGTCGGCGCCGCCGAGCGGGTGGTAGCTGTGATCCGAGAGCCGTGTGTTGAGCTTGTTCGAGATGAAGACGACTTCCGAATCGGGAAGTCCGAGCTCGCGACGCGCGATCTCGAAGACGGTCCGGTCGAAGGAGCGGTTGTCGACGTAGTGTTCCGCGGTGGCTTCGCGCCCGCGCCCGCGATTGGGGCCGGCTTGCCACGCGCCCGTGACGAGCGTGTTCGTGGCGGCCGTCGTGATCGTGTTGAAGGCGCCCGTCTTCGCGTTCGTGTAGAGCGTACCGAGCGGCAGCAGCTCTTCGCTGAACCGCGGCGTGTAGTTCTTCTGGGGGCGAAGCGGGGACATGATCTCGGCGTACTTGTACGACTCTTGCAATCGCAGCCCGTCGATCATCACGAACAGGACCTTCGGATCGCCCGCTGGAGCTTCGGCGACGGTGCCCCGTCGTGCGGAGACGTCGCGGTCCATCCAAGCGATGCGCGCGACGAAGGCGGCGGCCAGGGCGATACAGAGCCAGATGCGCAGGCGTGACTTGCGATTCATGCGATCCTCGGGGTCGGTCCGGTAGCGGAAAGGCGTTCTCCGATGCATGGGATCGACCGACCGGACTCGGGAGCTTGAGCGGGATTGCTACGGCGCTCAGCTCACGGGGGTGGCGGCCCGCAGAAGCGTGCGATCGCGGCGATGGCGTTCGAGCGCGAGCTCGACGAGGCGATCGAGGAGGCGGGGGAAGGGGAGTCCCGTGACGTCCCAGAGTTTCGGGTACATGCTGATGCGCGTGAAGCCCGGAAGCGTGTTGACCTCGTTGACGAGGAGTTCACCCGACGGTCGCAGGAACAGGTCCACTCGGGACATCCCTTCGCAGCCGAGGGTCACGTAGGCGCGGATCGCGAGGGCCCGCACTCGAGCGGCGGTCTCGGTGTCGAGGTCGGCCGGCGCATGCAGCGCGGCGCCGTCGGCATCGACGTACTTGGCTTCGTAGGAATAGAAGTCGTGGCGAGGGACGATCTCGCCCGGGCGCGACGCTTCGGGAGATTCGTTGCCGAGCACGGCGCACTCGATCTCGCGCCCCTCGATCGCTTCTTCCACGACGGCTTTCGTATCGAACCGCAAGGCTTCGTCGAGAGCGTCGGCGAAGGTCGTCGACGAGTTCGCGCGGTGGATCCCGACCGACGAGCCGAGGTTCGCGGGCTTTACGAACACGGTCGGTCCGAGGCGCTTGACGATCGTGCCCCAGCCGGGTCGCTCGCGGTCGGCTCGAACGACGGTCTGCCTCGCGACGGGGACTCCCGCGGCCGCGAGGAGGCGCTTCGAAAGATCCTTGTCCATCGCGAGGGCGCTGGCGCGAACGTCGGGACCGACGTACGGCACATCGAGGAGCCGCGCGAGCCCCTGGAACGAGCCGTCCTCACCGAACGTGCCGTGGAGGATGGGGAAGAAGACGTCGACCTCGGCGAGCACGCGAGCCGTCGCGGCGTCGAGAAGACGCGCGGCGCCGTCACCCGCGGCGGCGACGATCTCGGGCGCGCGATCATCGATCGAGGCGCGCCGGACGTCGGCCGCGTTCACGAAGACATCGCGTGAGCTGCCGAGCCGCCAGCGTCCTTCGCGGTCGACACCGATCGGGAAGACGTCGTAGCGATCGCGATCGAGCGCGTCGAAGATGGCGGCGGCGGAGAGGATCGAGACCTCGTGTTCGCCACTGCGTCCGCCGAAGACCAATCCGACTCTCGTTCGCTCTGCCATCGCACGCCCTCGCTGACCGCTTCGAATCCGACCGCCGCATCGTAGGACCGCGGCGAACGCCGCGTCAACCGGCGTCGAGTCGGTGGGCGATGTCGGTTTCCCATCGGGCGAGCTCCGCCTCGAAGTCGGCGGCGGTCAAGCGGCCGACCGCTTCGTCGCCAGGATCCGACAGCCCGGTGCGCGTGATGCGCACCGAAGCGCGCGAGGCGTTCGGGCCGACGGCGTCGACCTCGATGTCCATGGTCGTCACGCGATCGCCCGCGCGGACGCCGACGATGACCACGCGGCGCGTGGCCGCGTCGTGGACCGCGTACGTGTAGATCGTCTCGGCAGCGCCGTCGCGGCCCGGCGTGCGGTAGACGAGATTCGGCTCGGCCGACCCTGACTCGCTGTAGACGAGCTCGCCGGGAAGCTTCTCGGCGACGGGACACAGCGCGTCGAAGACGGTCGCGGCGGGATGAGCGAAACGGATCACGCCGGCATGCGAACGTCGAACGCCGGGACTCATGCGGGATCCTCGAGCGCGGCGAGGGCGCTCGTGTAGATCGCGAGGTCTTGGGCGGAGAAGAGGACGAAGCTCGCGAGCTCGAGCGCGCGCGACGTCAGCTCGGAGGCTACGGCTCGGAGCGCGATCGGGGCCGCGCGTTCGGTCGGAAACCCGAACGCCCCGGTGCTGAGGCTCGGGAACGCGATGGTGCGGAGATCGTTCTCGTCGGCGATCCGCATCGACTCGCGATAACAACGTTCGAGCAGGCGGTCTTCGTCGCGGTCGCCGCCGTGCCACACGGGACCGACGGTGTGGATCACGAAGCGCGCGTCGAGCTCGCCCGCCGTCGTCGCGACGGCTTCTCCCGTGGGGCAGCCGCCGTGAATTTCGCGACACGCGGCGAGGATCGCCGGACCGCCGACCCGGTGGATCGCGCCGTCGACTCCGCCGCCGCCGAGGAGCGTCGAGTTGGCGGCGTTGACGATCGCGTCGGCCGACACCGTCGTGATGTCGCCTTGGACGAGCCGCAGCACGGCGCTTCCGAAGGTTCGCGAACTCATCGCTCGATCTCCTCGAGGAACGCTCGCAACACGCGTACGAAATCGTCGCGACGATCGAGGTACGGCCAGTGCCCGGCCGGCTCGATCGCGTGCCGACGGACACCGGCTCGGTCGAGAAGCTCGAGCGTTCGGGGGGCGTTGCCGCCTGGCACGCCGCTCACGTGGAGGACGGGCACTCGAAGCGCGGCCATGCGATCGGCCGCCGTCTCGCCCTCGGAGAACGTGACGAGCTCCTCGCTGTTGAGACGGAACTGCCGCGGGTCGCAGTGCGCCATGCTCGCGTAGTACCCGCGATGCGACGCGTCGTCGGCGCCGTCCCGATGCAGCCGACGCAGCAAGTCGTCGAAACCGCGCTCGACGAACGCCTCGGGGGTGTATTCGCAGGCGAGTCGGCTGTAGCTGCAGTCGCCCGGCGAGACGTTGCCCTCGACGTTGACGAACGCGCGGACACGGTCGGGGAAGCGCTCGGCGATTTCGAGCCCGGAGACGCCGCCCATGGAGTGTCCGACCCAGACGACGGGGTCGTCCTGGCGCTCGGCGATCCAAGATGCGAGCCTCTCGGCATGAGTGGCGATCGAGAGCGGCTCCGCGCACCAGGCGCTGCGGCCGTAGCCCGGGACGTCGGCCGCGACGTGCCGCCACGCATCCAGATCGGGATGCGCGATCACGCCCTCGAAGCAGAGGCCGGACTCGCCGAGGCCGTGCACGTACACGATCGCGCCGCGCGGTTCCGACGTCGCGCTTCGGGAGCGCACGAACATTTCGTGCTCGATCGAATGGGTGATTCTCGTCATCGCGACCTCGACGAAACCGTGCTGCGGAGAACGATCGTATGGAAGACTTCTACGTCGGGTGGGGCGTGCTCACCCTCATCAACGCCGGCATCGCGCAGGGCAAGAACCGCAGCGGACTCGGTTGGTTCCTGCTTTCGCTGATCCTCGGGCCGATCGCCACGTTGATTCTCGTGCTGGTTCCCAAGCTTTCGTCGAAGTGACGCGGCGCTCGCGTCACACCGACATCGGACCGCCGTTGCCGTTGCCGCGCGAACCGTCGGGATCAGCCTCCGAGTCCGAGTCTACGTAGAGCTCGCCGCCTCGCGCGCGGAATTCGTCCGACTTGGCTCGCAGCCCGCCTTCGACCGCTTCCGTCGTGTCGACGCCTTGCTGCTTGGCGTACTCGCGCACGTCGTTCGTGATCTCCATGCTGCAGAACTTGGGGCCGCACATCGAACAGAAGTGCGCGACCTTGGCGCCCTCGGCGGGCAGAGTCGCATCGTGGTACGCGCGCGCGGTCACGGGATCGAGTGCGAGGTGGAACTGGTCTTCCCACCGAAACTCGAAACGCGCCTTCGACAGCGCGTCGTCCCACTCGCGAGCGCGCGGATGCCCCTTGGCGAGGTCGGCGGCATGCGCGGCGATCTTGTACGCGATGATGCCCGCTTTGACGTCGTCGCGGTCGGGGAGCCCGAGATGCTCCTTGGGGGTCACGTAGCAGAGCATCGCGGTTCCGTACCAACCGATCTGAGCGGCGCCGATCGCGCTCGTGATGTGATCGTAGCCGGGGGCGATGTCGGTGACGAGCGGCCCCAGCGTGTAGAACGGAGCCTCGTTGCACCAGTCGAGCTGATGGTCCATGTTCTGCTGGATCGCGTGCATCGGGACGTGACCGGGCCCCTCGTTCATGACCTGGACGTCGTACTCCCACGCGATGCGCGTCAACTCGCCTTGTGTCTTCAGCTCGCCGAACTGCGCTTCGTCGTTGGCGTCCGCGATCGACCCGGGTCGCAGCCCGTCGCCGAGCGAGAACGCGACGTCGTACTCGCGCAGGATCTCGCAGATCTCGCGGAAGTGCGTGTAGAGGAAATTCTCGCGGTGATGCGCGAGGCACCACTTCGCGAGGATCGCGCCGCCGCGCGAGACGATTCCGGTCAGGCGGTTTGCGGTCTTCGGGATGTAGCGCAGCAGCACGCCCGCGTGGACCGTGAAGTAGTCGACGCCTTGCTGCGCCTGTTCGATGAGCACGTCGCGGTACGCTTCCCACGACAGCTCCTCGACCTTGCCGCCGACGCGCTCGAGCGCCTGGTAGATGGGCACGGTGCCGATCGGGACCGGCGAGTTACGCAGGATCCACTCGCGCGTGCCGTGGATGTCCGCACCGGTCGAGAGGTCCATGACCGTGTCGGCGCCCCAAAGCGTGGCCCAGCGGAGCTTCTCGACCTCTTCGTCGATCGACGAAGTCACGGCCGAATTGCCGATGTTGCCGTTGATCTTCACGGCGAAGTTGCGACCGATGATCATCGGCTCGGTTTCGGGATGGTTGACGTTGGCCGGCAGGATCGCGCGGCCGCGTGCGATCTCGTCGCGCACGAACTCGGCCGGCAAGCCTTCGCGGACCGCGACGAATTCCATCTCGGGCGTGATCGTGCCACGGCGCGCGTATGCGAGCTGCGTGACCGCGCCTCGGCCGCGGAGGACCGGGCGCTCGAGACCCGCCGGCACGGGCTTGCGAGCGTCCGCCGCGAGGGCGATGCGGTCGATCGTCTCGACGTCCCCGCGTCCTTCGATCCAGGGCGCGCGCAAGGCCGGCAACCCCTCGCGGACCTCGCATCCGAGCGGGCCGCTCGTGTCGTACACGCGCAGCGACGGCTCGCCGCCCGTGAGCTCGATCTCGCGCATCGGAACGCGAACCGGCTGCTGGCCCTCGCGAGCCTCGCCTTCGACGAAGACCTTGCGGGACCGCGGGAACGAGTCTCCGTAATCGCCGACGGTCGGTGCGGACGAAGCTCGTCGTTCGGAGTCGGATACGGGAGCTGCCATGGATCCTCCTGTTCGGAACCGGGAGGCGGGGAGAGTGGCGATCGCGCGCGGACTCCACGCGAACGCAAGTGTCTTCGGAACCGCGCTCCCTACGCCGGTCTGAACCGGGTCAAGTTCCAAGGGTCTTTTCTCAATTCGCCGCAGTACGCGATGTCGCGCGAATACCCCTGGCGGTTCGTGTTTCGATGTTCGTGTCGAAAGCGTAGCTTGTGCCCGCGCGGGCGGTCAAACGAACGGGATCGTCGTGATCAGCGGCGCGACCAGTGCTCGAGCCACGCGTCTTCGACGTCTTTCAAGCCGACGCCGTACACTTCGAGGAACGCGGCTTCGATCTGCTCGAGGTCGCCACGCGGGAGGCTCCCCATCGTCACGACGTAGTCGGGGAACTTGTGCTTGTGCCAGCGCTCGCAGAGAAACTCCGTGAGGCTCGCGGCCTGCAGGTACGCTTGCTCGGCGTCGAGGTAGGGGTTGCTGATGAGCCGCGGGAGCTGCACGAACGTCTCGAACGGGATGTGCTTGCGGTCTTTCGCATAGCGGCGCGCAAAGGCCTTGCGCTGGTTGGGCGTCGTGGAACAGTACTCGGCCACGCCTTCTTGGAACCACGAGCCGCCGCCACCGAGGCGGAGTCGGTTGCGGAAGATCTGGTGCGTCGCTTCGTGGATGTGTACGGGCGCTTGCGGCGAGTCGTAGTACGTCGCGTAGTAGTCCTTCCACGCGTGACCCTTGCTCTGCGCCGCGTTCTCGCGCGTCGTGCCGGCGATGTGCACGTAGAACTGGATGTACTGGTCGCGCGTCTTGAAGATGAACACGGGCATGAGTCGTTCGCCTTCGGTTTCCGGGAAGGGGAACATGACCTTCACCTTCTTGTAGGCCTCTTCCATCTTCTTGGCGAACAGGCGACCGGCCGCCGACGTGTTCGTGAGGATGAGGAAGTGCTGCGTTCGCAGCGGGCGCTCGAGGCCTTTCTTGTCGAACGGGACGTCGCGTTCCCAGCGTGCGCGGATCTCTTCCATCGACCAGCCCGGATCCCAAGGCTCGACCGGACTCGTGATGCCCTTGCGCAGGAAGTCCTCCACGACCTTGGTCTCGGACTCCGAGAGGGGTCCGTGCGCGAACACCTCGACCGAGTAGCCGAGGTCGGGCACGACACCGCCGAGGATGAACATGCGCCCGTCGCCTCCCATTTTCTCGGGCAGATCGGCGCGGACGATCGAGGCGTACGGGGCGACGCCGAAACTCCCGCGCACGGTCTCGTCCGCATCGGGTTCGAAGTCTTCGAACGACTCGTCGTAGCGCGAGGACAAGAAGCTCGTCACGTCGGCCGGGTCCCGAAAGCCGAAACGGTCGGCCGGGTAGACGCGCACGGCGATCCGGAGCGCCGTCGCGCCGAGGCCTCCCTGCCAATGCCCCTTGAGCTGGTCGCCGAGGCCCGGCAGTTCGGTGAGACTCTGGAGCGGCGGAAGCCCGAGACGCAGATCGCCGATCTCGACCGCCTCACCGGCGTCGTTCTGGGGCGCATCCTGCGCGAATCCGGCCCGGGGAAGAACGAGGAGGAGGGCGACGGCGGACAGGAAGACGAAGGGAAGGCGTGTACGCGTTCGGAATCGCATGGAGAGTCCTCGGATCACGGTGGCTCGCCGCCCGCTTGGCACGCGGCGGACGGCAGGATTCGGCGACGTCCCCTGAGAGCGTGCGGGGCGTCGCCTCTGAATGATCCAACATCTGCGCTGCGTTTTCACCCTACGACCGAGAAAAGTCGTCTCGAGTGCGGCTCAACCGGGGCTCGAGGCCTCCGATAATGAGTCGTTCATCGTTGTGCTTCTCTCATCCCGCCTCAGGAGTCTCCTTCTTGCCGGATTCCCGCCCCTCGCCGGCCGATCCGTTCCGAGATTCGGCCCCGTCGCTCGATCCACGTCACGTCGACGTGGTGCGCCGGGGGAGCCGGGACGATGAGGCCTGTTCGCGTATTCTCGAAACTCTGATCGAGTGCATGACCGGGCCGTCCGCAGCCGCCGGCGTCGAAGAACGCGTACTCCGTGCGCTCCTCGACGGGCGCGATCTCCTCTGGCTCGAGATCGATCCTACCGGATCGATCCGTCGGTGCAACGAGGGATGGGCCGGGCTCACGGGCACGGACGTCGCCTCGTGGGTCGGTCGCGCGGCGGTCGATGCGCTCGCATCCGCGGACGACCGCGAGTACGTGACGAGCCGGCTCGACGATCACTTCGCCTCGGCCACGTCCGGTCAGTACGAGCTCGTCATCGAGGGAGCGGACGGAAGTCCGCGGACCCTGCGATGGGCGTGGTTGCCCGTCGCGAGTGACGGTGGCCCTGCGGCGGGCCTGATCGCGATCGGATTCGACGTCACGCTTTCGAAGAAGATGGAGCTGAAGCTCCACGAGACGTCCAGCGAGATCGCCGCGATCCTCCATGCGTTTCCCGACCTCACGCTTCGGGTCGATCGCGAGGGAAAGGTCCTCGCGCTTCAGGGCGGAAACGAGACCACGATCTTCGAGGATCTCGAGGAACTGCTCGGCCACCGCGTGCAAGACGTGATGCCCGACGAAGTCGGTCGCGAGTTCGCACGGGCGTTCCAGGCCGTGTTCGCCGATCGATCGAGCGCACGCTTCGACTACGAATGCCGTGTCAACGGCGAGAGGCGCGACGTCGAAGCGCGTGTCGTGCGGCTGCCCGGGGACCAAGCCTTCGTCGTGCTGCGAGACATCAGCGATCGCGAGCGAGCGAAGCGGTCGCTCGAACAACTCGTCGCCGGGACCGGATCCGTCACGGGCGAAGCCTTCCTCTCGGCGGTGGTGCAGCACCTCGCAGCCGCGCTCGAAACATCGGAGGCGTTCCTCGCGGAGTGCCGCCCGGACGATATCCACTCGATGCAGTTCGTAAGTACTTGGGGCCCGCGGACGCGTCACCTCGCGGGCGAGCCTTTCCGGGGCGCCCTCGTCGAAGCGATCTGCGCCGAATCCGGCGTCTTCGCGACGCGCCATCTGCTCGATCTCTACGGCGAGCGATCCGGGCTTCCGTGCGCGATCGGTTGCGTCATCGCGAGCCCGCTGCGAAGCACTCTCGGCGAGATCGTCGGCATCGTCGGCGTGCTCGATCGCAAGCCGATCACGCAGATGGCACGCGCTCGTTCGATCCTCGAGATCTTCGCGTCGCGGACCGCGGCCGAGCTGTCGCGCATGCAAGCCGAATCGAAGCTCGAGGAGGCACGCGCGCAGGAAGTCGCCACCGGCGCACACATTCAACGCACGCTTCTGACGGGGAGTCCGCCGGAGACCCTGCAAGGCGTCTCACTCGCGGTGACGTCGATCCCGTCTCAGCAGATCGACGGCGACTTCTACGATTTCGTCGAGTTCGCTCCGCAGCTCTTCGACGTCATCGTCGGCGACGTGATGGGGAAGGGCGTGCCGGCCGCGCTCGTCGGCGCCGCGACTCGAAGTCACTTCGTGCGCGTCGTGAGCGAGATGCTGATCGACCGTTCGATCGTTCCCTCGCCCGAGCAGATCGTGACCAAGGTCAACGCCGATCTCGCTCCCGAACTCATTGCCGTGTCGCGATTCGTGACCGCGTGCTACGCGCGGATCGACATGCGCCGCCGACGCCTCACCTTCGTCGATTGCGGACACACCAAGACCGTGCACTACCGCGCGGCGACGGGCGCCTGCGAGCTGCTCGAAGGCGAGAACGTCCCGCTCGGGTTCGTGTCCGACGAAACGTATCGCGAAGCCGTCGTCGGACTCGACGACGGCGATCGCTTGCTGTTCTACTCGGATTGCATCACGGAGACGCGGTCTCCTTCGGGCGAGCTCTTCGGTGAAGAGCGTTTGAGCCGCCTCTTGCGCTATAGCGGTGCGCTCGATACCGAGGTCTTCGTGCGCGGACTCGAGACGCATCTGCTGCAGTTCGCGCGAAGTTCGAGTTTCGAGGACGACTTCACGTGTCTCGCGGTGCGCATCGGCGACTTCGACGATGCCGGCGGGACGCGACCGCGTTGCTCGTCGCGCGTGTCGTTCCGCAGCGAGCTGCGCTACATCGAGCAGTGGCGGACCGAGCTCGAACGGTTCGTCCAGGCTCACGCCGCGGTGCTCGCCGACACGGACTTCGTGTCGGCGCTGCAGCTCGCGCTCAACGAAGTCGTCGTCAACGTCATCAAGCACGGCTACGCCGGTGCGACGGAGCACGACGTCGACGGCGTCTTCGAGATGTATGCAGACCGGATCGAGATCCGGATCGAGCACGACGGGACTCCGATCGATCGAGACGGCGTTCCCGAGCCCGCATTCGACGGCAGCCGTAGCGGCGGGTTCGGAGTGTTCATCGTCGATCAAGTCATGGACGAAGTCGAGTATTCGAGCGTGCGTGGACGAAGTCGGGTCCGTCTCGTGAAATACTGGGAGCGAGGAGAAGACTGT
>JAUIME010000645.1 GCA_030433195.1 bacterium | reverse complement strand
GCGGCGCCGACGGCGGCATTCACGAATCGCCCGAGGTCGAGTCGTTTTTCGGTTCCATCCCGCCGCGATCTGGACCAACATCGACAAGCCCGGTCAGATCGGCGAGAGCCACTTCTTCGGGACGCCAATCCCGGACCCGTCACGCGCGCCGACGACGCTTACCTCGGCTCGTTCGACTTCCCGATCTTCTCGGCGTGGACGCTCCAGGGCGTCATTCTGAACCCGGATGCGAGCAGTCCGAAGAACGCGAGCGTCACGAACCCGGTGATTCTCGACGTGCTCCCCTGACCGATCGTCCGCCCCTCGCTCCCCCTGGGGAGGCCGGCCCCACGCCGGCCTCCCCGGTATCGCGTTGACGCCCTTCGGAGAATCCGCAAGATGGGGCTCGAACCGACTCGACGAGACGATCCGATGGCGAGCCCCCCCGAAGACCTGACCCTGCTGCTGCGCGCCGCGACCTCGCGGGATCCGCAAGCGGAAGCGCAGCTTTGCGACGCGATCTACGCGGACCTGCGCGCCGTCGGCGAGAACGCCTTCCGCGGTGAAGGGATCGACCACACGCTGCAGCCCACCGCACTCGTCCACGAGGCGTACATGAAGCTCATTCGCCAAGAGGTCGATTGGGAGAATCGCGCCCACTTCTTCGCCGTCGCGGCTCGCTTGATGCGCCGCGTACTCGTCGACCACGCACGCGGCAAACTCAGGCACAAGCGCGGTAGCGGCACCGCCAAGCGCGAGTTCTCCATCACGCTCGTCGGGCCGGGCACCGACTTCGATCTCCTCGCCCTCGACGAAGCGCTTCGCGACCTCGCAAAGCTCGATCCCCTCGAAGCCGAGATCGTCGAGATGCGATTCTTCGGCGGCCAGAGCAACGCCGAGATCGCGCGCGCGTTGGAAACCAGTGAGAGCACGGTCGTGAGACGCTGGAATCACGCCAAGGCGTGGCTCTTCCGCGCGCTCCAGTAGAGATCGGCACCATGAACGAAGCGGAGCGAGAGCGTCACGCGAAAGTCTCCCGTCTCTTCGACGAGGCGATGGAACAGCCGCCCGCGGAACGCGCCGCATGGCTCGACCGCGCATGCGTAGGCGACTCCGAGCTACGACGCGAAGTCGGCTCGCTGATCGACGCGCTCGGCGAAGCGTCCGGCTTCCTCGAGACGCCGATCACCGCGGCCGTCCACGGCGAAGCGACGGCGATGATCGGCAAGACGATCGCAGGCTATCGCATCGAGCGCGTGCTCGCCGTCGGCGGCATGGGCGCGGTGTACCTCGCGCATCAAGAGCGGCCTCGACGACGCGTCGCTCTGAAACTCATTCGGCCCGGCATCTACTCGCATCGTGTACTGCGCCGCTTCGAACACGAGGGAGACCTGCTCGGAAGGCTGCAGCATCCAGGCATCGCACAGATCTTCGAGGCGGGCCGAACCGACGACCGCTCGCCGCAGCCCTTCCTCGCCATGGAGTTCATCGAAGGCACCGCGTTGACCGCGTACGTCACCGAGCACGATCTCGGCACGCGCGAACGCCTCGAGCTCATGGCAAGGATCTGCGACGCCACGCACCACGCCCATCAAAAAGGGATCATCCACCGCGACTTGAAGCCCGCGAACATCCTCGTCGACACCGAAGGGAATCCCAAGATCCTCGACTTCGGGATCGCGCGGCTCACGAACTCCGACATCGACACGGTCACGTCGCGCACCGACGTCGGCGAACTGATCGGCACCGTCCCGTACATGAGCCCCGAGCAGGTCACGGGCGACCCCGACGTGCTCGACACGCGATCCGACGTCTACAGCCTCGGTGTTCTGCTTCACGAAGTTCTCGTCGGCAAACTGCCGTACGACGTGCGGCGCAAGTCGGTGCTCGAAGCCGTGCGGATCATCCGCGAGGAGGATCCGACGCCCTTGTCGGAGTTCGGCGCGGTGTTTCGCGGCGATCTCGAGACGATCGTCGCCAAAGCACTCGAGAAGGAGAAGGCGCGACGTTATGGATCGGCATCCGATCTCGCGTCGGACATGCGGCGCTATCTGCTCGACGAACCGATCGTCGCGCGGCGCGCGAGCGCGTCGTATCAGCTACGCAAGTTCGCCCGCCGACACCGCGGTGTCGTCATCGGAAGCGCGATCGCGCTCACGGTTCTTCTGGGCGGCATCCTCGTGACTTCGGTGGCGTGGTGGGAAGCCGAGAAGGCTCGCGTGATCGCAGCCGAGGAGCGCGCGGACGCGATCGTCGCGAGAAACCGTGAGGCCGACGCACGACACCTCGCCGAGCGAGAGCGAACCGAAGCCGATGCCGCGCGCGACGCCGCGATCGAGGCGCGCGAAGAGCAACGCCGCCTGCGCGAGGCGGCCGACGCGGCTCGCGACGCCGCGAAGCGCGAGGCCGACGTGTCGGCCGCGATCCACGGCTTCATGACGCTCGTCCTCGCCGGCGCCGACCCGTGGATCGACCTGCCGTATTCGGAGCCGAGTCACAGCGTCACGATGATGGAAGTCCTCGATCGAGCGGTGGCGATCGCGACCGAGGAGCTCGTCGGGCAGCCGGCCGTCGAAGCCGGAGTCCGCACGACGATCGGCGCCATCTATCGCAACGCGGGTCGCGCCGACGATGCGGCGGACCAGTTACGCCGAGCGCTCGAGCTCCACACCGAAGTCGTCGGCGCGACACACCCCGACACGATCCGGACTCGACATATGCTCGGCACCGTAGTCCACGATCTCGCGCACTACGAAGGCGCCGAGCGCATCCTCCGCGAGGCCGCGAGCGCCAGCGAAGCGCGCCACGGCCCGAGCGCGAAGCCGACCCTCGAGATCCGGATCGCGCTCGCGAGCACGCTCGTGGACCTCGCTCGATACGAAGACGCGCAGTCGATCCTCGAGGACATCCTGCGTCGCAACGCCGAAGCCTCCGACGATTTCAAGATTCGCTACACGACGACGTACGTCCTCGCTGGAGTCCACCTTCACCTCGGACGCCTCGAGCTCGCGATCGAGCGCACCGAAGCGGCCCTGGCCGACGCCGAAGCCGAGCTCGGCGTCGGGCATGCGCGCACGCTCGTCCCTCGTTTTCAGCTCGGACAGATCCTGAAGCAAGACCCCACACGGGCCGACGAATCCGACCGTCACATCCGCGCAGCCGTCGACGGCGCACGCGTGCAGCTCGGTGACGACCACCCGCAAACGCTGTTCTTCCTCCGTTCGCTCGCGAGCCAACTCCACTCGAAAGGGGGCCACACCCGAGACGTCGTCCGCATGCTTCGCCTCGTCGCCGAAGGGTATCGTCGTCGCTACGGGGACGACCACATCGAGACGATCGAGTCGATCGTGACGCTCGGCCGCATCCTCGCTTCGAGCGGGAACCTCGACGAAGCGCGAACGTTCCTCGAACAGGGTGCCACGTCGAGCCGCGCGACGCTCGGCGCAT
>JAUIME010000644.1 GCA_030433195.1 bacterium | reverse complement strand
TGCGCTCGGTGGTCGTCAAGATCATCGTGCTCGTCGTCATTCTCGCGGGCGTATACGTGTTCTTGCGAATCTCCGGCCTCACGCGCCTGGCCGTCACCGTGCTCGGGGGTACCGGGGTGCTCGGTTTGATCCTCGGCTTCGCGTTCCGCGACATCGCCGAGAACTTCCTCGCGAGCCTCCTGATCAGTGTCGAGCGCCCCTTCCGGATCGGGGACACGATCGAGGTGGCCGATCACGTCGGCATCGTGCGACGTGTCACGACGCGCGGCACGCTGCTCATCGACTTCGACGGCAACCACATCCTCATCTCGAACTCGACGGTCTTCAAGAGCACGCTCGTGAACTACTCGATCAACCCGAAGATGCGCGTCCGCTTCCAGGTCGGGATCGGCTACGACTCCGACGTGCCGGAAGCGCGCCGCATCGCGCTCGAGGTGATGCAGAAGCACTCCGCAGTCCTCAATGACCCCGAGCCGCTCGTACTGCTCGAGAATCTCGGCGGCGCGAGCATCGTGCTCGAGCTCGCGTTCTGGATCAACGCGCAGGAGCACAGCAAGCTCAAGGTTCGGTCGTCGGTCATGCGCCAAGTCGTCGCCGCACTCGACGCCGCCGGTGTCTCGCTGCCCGACGAGGATCGTGAAGTCGTGTTCGCGAATCCCTTGGAAGTGCAGATGCGCCGAAAGAGCGAGAGCGAAGACGAGGAAGCCACCTCGAGCGTCGCGACGACCGCGAAGAAGGAGCGCGACGCGGTCCCGTCGCACCCCGTCGCCGACGAGGAAACCGAAGACCTCTCGAGCGAGGTCGGTGAGCTCGAACAGCAGGCGCAAGCCTCACGTGAAGGGGAATCGGGTGACGATCTGCTCACCGAATCGGACGAGCCGCCAGCACGCAAGGACAAGACGAAGCGGGCCTGACCCGCCGAACGACCCGAAGCACGGGAGGCGACGTCGATTCTCGAAGAATCCTGGTTGAGGAGTGAGCGGCACGCGGCGACGCGGGTCTCCTGCAGTTCACGTACGCCTTGGCCTTCACCAGGAGATCCCTCGATGTCGAAGCTCCCTCAGCCGACGACCACGAATCGCCCGCGACTCACGACGATCCCGGCCACGATCGCTTTGGGCGTCGTGACCGGCGCCGCGGTCCTCGCGATCCTCGTTGCGCCGTCGCCCGGGCCCGCCGCGCCAGATCTCGACGCATCGCAGGCCGCCATTCGATCGCACCTCGCCGCGGATGGAGCGATTCCCTTCGTCGAGAATCGAGGTCAGTGGGATCCCGCGACCCGTTTCGTCGCCGATGCGCGAGCGATGCGGGCCGCCCTTCACGATCGAGGCATGGACCTCGAGCTTCCCGACGGCTCGCGGCTCGACCTGCGCTTTGCGAACGCCCGCGCCACTTCGATTGCGGGCGAAGGACGACGACGCGAGGTGCGCCACTATCTGCTCGGCTCCGACGCGAGCGCGTGGCGGCGCGATGTCCCGACCTGGTCGAGTGTCGTCTACGACGACGTGCTCCCAGGCATCGACGTTCGCGTGCGCGACTCCGACGGTACGATCGAGTACGACGTCGTCGTCGAGCCCGGCATCGACGAGCGCGAGCTGCGGATCGAATCGAACGCCGACTCCATCAGGATCGACGAGTCCGGTGCGCTGCGACTTTGCACCGAAAGAGGCGAGCTCGTGCAGCCCGCGCCCCGGACGTTCGAAGAGACCGAAGACGGCCGCCTTCGCGAGATCCCGTCGAGGTTCACTCGCATCGACGCGACGAGCTACGGCTTCGAAGTCGACGGACGCGATCCGGCGCGCCGCCTCGTCATCGATCCCGCGCTCGTCTGGTCGACGTTCCTCGGCGGACGCGGCGAGGACAACGCGCGAAGTGTCGTCCTCCTCGATGACGGCACCTATGCCGTGACGGGTGCCACGTCGTCCGCGAGCTTCCCGAACGAGGGGACGGGCACCGACGAAGGAAACCTCTTCTACTCGCGGTACGCGCCGGACGGCCAGACGCTCCTCTCGACGACGGTGTTCGGCGGTTCGGGCCCCGAGGCCGCGACTTCGATGGCCGTCATCCCCGACGGATCGGGCGACGTCGTCATCGGCGGCTACACGTGGTCGAACGACTTCCCCGTGACAGCGGGTGCCTTCGACACGATCAAGACGGATCCTGTCCACGCGTGCGGCTACGTCGCTCGTCTTTCGTCGGATGGCAGTACGATCGTGTTCGCGTCGTTCCTCGGCGAGACCCCGTCCGATTTCGTGTACGCGGTCGCCGGCGCCCCCAACGGCGAAGTGATCGCCGCGGGCACGGCGTCCTCGGGACTGTTCCCGGTGACCGCCGGCGCCGCGCAGACCGTCCCGCAAGGGGCGAGCGACGGCTTCGTCACGCGGTTCGAGGCCGACGGAACAGCGCTCGTCTATTCGACGCTCGTCGGCGGGACGAACGGCACGGGTCTCGCCGAACGCGTCACCGCGATCGAGCTCGAACCCACGGGGATCGTCTACGTCGCCGGCGAGACCCCATCCGTCGATTTCCCCGTGACCGCGAGCGCGGCCCAAGGCCTGTACGGCGGCGGCGCGAGCGACGCGTTCCTCGTCCGGCTCTCAGCGGACGGATCCGCCTTCACCTACGGCACGTTCCTCGGAGGTGATGCCGAGGATGAACCGCTCGGGCTCGCTCGCGACCTCGACGGTTCGGTGCTCGTCTCGGGAACGACCGATTCGACGAACTTCCCGACGACTCCCGGCGCCTTCCAGACCGGAGGATCCGCGACGTTCGGAGACGGTTTCGTCACACGCATCGCGATCGACGGATCGATCGGGTTTTCGACGCTCTTCATCGGCAACGGCGACGACCGGATCAACGACATCGCCGTCGACGCGCACGGCAACATCAAGCTCGCGGGGCAAACGCTCTCGACCGACTTCCCCGTGACACCGAATGCGTTCCAAGGCCAGACCGGCTTCGGGCGCTACGACGGCATCATCGGCCGCCTCGAACCCGACGGCGGCGATCTCACGTACTCGAGCTACTTCGGAGGCGCCGCGCACAACGACGGCTTCTTCTCCCTCGCGCAAGATCCGTCGGGCGACCTCGTCCTCGTCGGCACGACGATCTCGAGTGACTTCCCGCTGCAAGCCGCCATCGACACCGTGCGGACGCAGTCCGAAGCGATCGCGGTGCGATTCCGCGTCGAAGGCGACGTCCTGCTCGACATCGGACCGTCGGGAAGCGGCACACCCGGCACCACCCTCATGATGCAAGCCTCGGCCAACAGCATCGGCGCCCGGATCCACCACGACAAGGAGGGGCCGTTCGATCCGGCCGATGCACTGGCCACCGTCGGTCTGGACACCTCCCACGCCGGCGCATTCGACGACGAGTCGTGGGATGCCGTGATCCGCACGGGAATGGACGAGGGGTTGGCCCTGGTG
>JAUIME010000643.1 GCA_030433195.1 bacterium | reverse complement strand
ACGTCCGACGGCCGCGGGGCCCGCAGCGCCCGGCACTCCGCCCGCGCCCGCGTCGCCGCCGGGAGGGGCTCCGCCGCCGGCGGGTGCTTCACCGCTCGATCCGGGAGGGGTCTCGGAACCTCCACCGCCCCCTCCTTCGCCGCCGCTTCCGGGGCCTCGATAGCTGCCGCCGTGCTGCGAGCCGGGTGGGTCATTGGAGGGCGGCGGCGTGCTGCTTTGTCCGCCTTGTCCGCTCATGGTGCCGCCTCCTCCGGCTCCGCCGCCGAGCCGCAGTGGCGTGGCGGGTCGGCCCGAGGCTCCGCTCGATCCGCGCGCGGCGCTGCCGCCGCCCGCCGACGCTGCGGTACCGCGCGGTCCGCGTCCCTTGCCGACGGCGCCGATCACGCGATGTTCGACGAGCGGTTGGCTGAGCGCGAAGAACCAGGCGTCGCGCAGGTGCTTCCGGTCGAGCGGGATCGGGTCGTCGAGAACGGCGGTCGCGATGTCGGCCGCTTGTCGGACTTCGGGGTTCTTGTCGCTCCTCGCGCGAGCGAGCGCGGGGATCGCGGCACGATCGTCGAGGTCGCCGAGCGCGAGTGCGGCTCCGCGACGCACGTCGAAGCTGCGATCGCCGAGCATCGTCTCGAGGGTCGTTCGCGTCTTCGGATCGCGGACGCGTCCGAGGAGGAGCGCGGCGGCGGCGCGGACGTCGGCATCGCGACTGCGGACGAGCGGCGCGAGGTCGTCGTGCGTGAGCCGCGCCGCGAGTCCGGCGAGTCCGACGCCCGCGGCGGATCGGCACTCGCGGTCTTCGCGCAGCACGCGGATGAGTCCCGTCAGCGCGCGGGGATCGCCGAGTTGTCCGAGGGCGATCGCCAGGTTCTGACGAAGCTCGAGCTCGCTGGCGTTGCGCGGTTCGCGATCGAGGTGCCGGATCATGTCGGGTAGCGCATCGGCGGCGCCGGTTCGTCCGAGCGAGAGCGCCGCGAGCGCTCGGCAGCGAGCATCCGCATGTTCGTTCAGGATGCGCCGAAGCGGCCCGGTCGCGCTCGCCGAATCGAGCTCGCCGAACGCGATGACGGCAACGCGCGCGTGAAGCTTCGAACGGCCGGCCGCGTACGTCGTGAGCACCGGGCCCGCGTATCCGCCCGAGCGTGCGACGACCGCGAGCAACTCGGGCACGACCTCGTGCGCGCGAGCCTCGTCGAGCTTCGCGAACACGGCCTCCACGCGGTGGATCTCGTGCAGCACACCGGCGATGTCGGTGCGCGACGGGTTCACGGCGGCGGCGTTCGTGACGATCCACGGCAGCGCGAATGCGGCGGTGGCGACGAGCGAGCAGCAACGCATCGTGAGGTTCATGATCGGGATCCTCGGGCGGGGCAACGGGACCGGGTCGTCGGAGACGAGTCGTATCCCGTGCGAGATCGCAAGCCGAGTGCCGACCGTACGAGGGCCGTGTCTCGTCGCGAGAGATGCGTCCGGGAGGGGCTCGTGGGGGTCTCGTTCGGGGCGGATCGAGGGCCGCGTTACCGAGGCTCGCTTCGCGTCACGATCCCGCTACGCTCGGCGCGGGGAGGGTCGATCTCAGAAGGAAAGCAGCAGGCCGACGTAGGGGCCGTCGAGGACGAGGTCGCCTTCGACGCGATCGTCGCCGTCGTCGTAGTCGAAGTCGACGTCCATGTAGCGATAGCCCACGAGCACGGATCCGCGCGCGCGGTCGCTGCCGCCGATGAACCGCCAGCGAGCGAACAGGTCGAGATCGTAGTACGTCGTTTCGAGGTCGGAGTAGTCGATCTTGGTGCCCGAGAGCAGCCCGGCGATCTCGAAGTCGCCGAGCTCGATACCCGCACGCGCCGCGAGCACGGGGACCGTCGGTCGAGACCGATTGCCCGGTGCTGCGGTCCGTGATCGTCGCGTCGAAGTCGAAGGCCGTGACCCCGGCTCCGATGCCGAGCTCGAGCTCGGTCGGCAAGAAGTCGAACGTGAGGATCCCGCTGTACACGCCGAGGTTCATCTCGGACGCGACGTCGGCGCCCGCGGGGATGACCACGCCGCCTTGGCTGACTTCGGCATCGAGTCGGCCGTTGCCGCGGAACGAGGCCGAGAGCGCCGAGATCGTCACGTGCGGCGCGCCCCACTTGAAGTCGATCGTGGCACCGGGGACGCTGCCGTCGCGGTCGAATCCGGCGTCTTCGACGTCGGCGGTGGCGACGGTATTGTTGGCGGAGATCCCGAAGTCGCCCGACGGCTTCAACGTGCCGTAGCGCACGCCCGCGTCGAGCGTCGGGAAGCTGCACGCGGTCAGCGAGCAGAGCGTGAGGATCACGAGGGCGATGCGCATCGATGAAACTCCTCGATTGCGTGGGGTCCGGCGAAGGCACTCGGACGGGCGACAGTGGACGCCGTCCGCACGCGGAGTGCCGCGATGGTGCGAGACGTCGCGTCTATCGGCGCGACGGCTTGCGGACTGAAGCTCGGTCTTCGCAACGCGGTTGGTCGTCGATCGACGACGATCGCGTCGGCGACGTCCGTAGCATCGTACCGCTCGCGTCGTGACGGCGGAAGTTGGCGAGTGCGGACGCCTGCGACGTGACGACGTAGCAATAGCGGCATCCCGCGATGCAGGTGTTGTCCATGCCGATGTCGACGGTCGAGATGCAGCGACATCCCGTGCGCGAGGGCGCGGCGGCGAGCTCGGCGAATCGCGCGCGGACTCCGTCATCGTGGTCGGCGAAGAGTTCGGCACCGCAACACTGCGAAGGTTCGCGCTCGATCTCGGGATTGGAGCATACGCGAAGCTTCATGCCGCGCGCGCCGGCGATCGCTTCGAGCTCGTCGAGGAGTGTGTCGGCGCTCGCGCCGGCCTCGGGAAGGTCCGGATGCGCGCGCGCGACCGCGGTGTGGCGCTCGGGGTCGACGCGACGGAATCGCGTGGAGGTGTCGCGGACACGTCGAACGGTCTTGCGGTAGGGTTCGACGATCGAGACGTTCACGACCGACGTGGCGCCCTCGAGCGCGGCGGCGATCCGCGTGAAGGCGTCGACGTGGCGATCGCGCGTGTGCCGATCCGAGAGCACGATCGGATCGTAGCGCCATTGGATCGCCGCGGATCCCGGCAGCCGCTCGCGTGCCGATCGAAAGCCCGCGATCGCTTGACGCAGGCTCGGCACGTGCGGCTCGAGCTCGCGGTCGTAGTCGGTGATCGTGTACTGCATGGCCCACGGAACCTCGGCCGCATCGAGCGCCGCGAGGTTGGCGTCGAACGCGGTGGCGTCGCGCGTCCAGAAGACGTAACCGAGAACGTCGTCGTCACGCAGGGAAACCCGCCCGGCGGCGCCGAACACGTTGCGGTACTCCGCAAATCCTTCGGCGCGACGCTGCGCGAACCAGCGTGCGTAGTAACGGGGGATGTCGGTGCGTCGCGACGCGCTGATGAGCCGGGGTGCCATGGAGTCGAAGAT
>JAUIME010000642.1 GCA_030433195.1 bacterium | reverse complement strand
CTGGGTTCTCGCTTCTTCTTCGTCGGCGATCAATCCTTCCGTCGCCCGGTTGCGATTCCCGATGACGGGGTGAAGGGTCACGTAGCGGTTGTCGCGCAAGACGACCACGGGAACCTGTGTCCCCTCCGGCGTCTTTTGGACTTGCTGGATGAGTTCGCGCCCTTCTCGAATCCGACGGTTTCCGTATTCGACGACGAGATCGCCGGGCTCGAAGCCGGCGCGATCGGCCGGCGTCAACGGACCGACGAGTTCAACCAGCGCGCCTTCGCGTTGATACCGATCGTCGGTCTCGCTCAACCGGATCCCGAGGCCGCCACGCGGAGCTTCACCCTGCACTCGGTTCTCGATGATGGCGTCCGCGATCTGCTTGGCGTAGTTGATCGGGATCGCGAAACCGACTCCTGCCGAGGTACGCGTCACGATCATGGTGTTGACGCCGATGACGTTCCCGTGGATGTCGACGAGCGGGCCGCCCGAGTTTCCGGGATTGATCGCCGCATCGGTCTGGATGTAGCTCTCGACGCCGAGCACATCGGCCATCCGGTCGCCCGTGTTCACGTCGCGCGCCGTTGTCGAGATCATTCCCAAGGTGACCGTCCCCTGAAGCGCGAACGGGCTTCCGATCGCGATCGCGGCCTGTCCGACCTCGACCGCATCGGAATCCCCCAACACCGCCGGGACGAGTCCCTCGGCATCGACCTTGATGACCGCTAGGTCGGTGAACTGGTCCCATCCCACGAGCGAGGCCTCGAGCGTGCGCTGTCGGCCTTGCTGCACCTGGATACGGTACGGGCTCGGATCGCCGATCACATGCCAGTTGGTGAGGATGTGACCCGAATCGTCGAGCAGGATACCGGAGCCGCCACGCGGCACGGTTCGAACGTAAACGCCCTGCGATCGCGGACGCGGCACGACTTCGATGCTGACCACCGACGGCGCCATGACCTTGGCGACCTTGATCACCGATTCGAACGGATCGCGAACCCCGGACAGATCGGTGCGCAGGGCCGCCACCTCGTCTCGGTCGAGCGTCCGCGTCGCCCCGGAAAGGCTCGACCAATCGAACGATACGCGAATGGTGAGCCCGAGCAAGACACAGGACAGCGCGAGAAATGCCAAGAACGCGACGCGCCAGAAGATTCGCATAGGTTTCCACTTTCAGGGGTCGGCGGCGCAGCCGCATCGGGCCGCGCCGCGTCGTGCCTCACCGATTCTCGAAATCGACGCTTCCCGACAACGACCGCGCTTGCCCGCGTCGAACGATGTCGAGCGTCACGGTGTCACCGTCACTCGAGGTACGCAGCGTCGAACGGATATCGTCAGGTTTCCGGACCGGGACCCCCTGGAACCCCATGAGAATATCATAGGGCTCCAGGCCGAGACGCTCGGCCGCGGAACCTTCCTCGACTTCCTCGACGACGATCCCCACGCCATGGGGAAGGTCGAGATGTCGACTCAACGCCAACGGAACTTCGCCGCACAGAATGCCGAGTCGCTTGCGCGGCATGGCATTGGGTTCGACCTTCGCGAACGGCTGTGCGTTGCCGAGCCCCGGACCACGCCCCACCGCACCGGATCGGCCGAAGGCATCGACTCCCGGTGCGATTCGTAGCGAACGCCACGATCCGCCACTACGGACGTCGTCGAGCCCGAGACGTTTCGCCAAATCCGGGAAATTCTCGCGGAACTGCTCGATCGACTCCGCCTCGAACGAATCCACCGTACTGGATCCGTCGGGTTCTTCGCGCGTCACGGTCGCTCGCGCGCCCTCGTCGTCGGCCTCGAACGAGATCGACTCCCCGCCGTCACGCACCGACATGGACCACCGCGACGACTGCGCGATCGTCGAGCTTCGACCGCTCGAACCGAAGCCCTCGAGCGCTTCGCGACGCAGGGCCTCCATGCGTTCCATCATCTCGCGGTACTCGGCATCGAAGTCTTCGAGCAACGAACCGAACGGGGCTCGCTGGCCCGCGTGCGGCGGCAGTCCGGGACGCCCCCCTGCCCGCGCGCGCGAACGCGCTTCGGGAGCCGTGAACCGCTCGATCAGCGACTTCCGGTCCGCGAAGGTGCCGAGGTCTTCGAAGCGCCGATCCGCCTCGCTCCCCGCATCGCTTCGACGCGCGTCGCCCAGACGCGTCTCGACCAGACGCGTCTCGACCGGCCCCTCAGCCGGCGACGCATCGGTCGGCGCGTCACCGAGCTTCGCGAGCAGTCGTTCGCAGCGCCATTTGACTTCGCTGTCGGAGCTCGTCATCCCCATGACGAGCGCGTCTCGCGCCGGCTCGCCCATCGACTCGAGTCGTGCGTGCGCGCGGTCGCGTGTCCTCGGATCGATCGATCCCAATTCACGCACGAGAGCCGTCGCGCTGGATTCGCCCTCGGAAGCTTGCACTCCGAGCCCGTGCCCGGTGACGCCGAAAATCGTCAACGGGACGCCAAGAAACAAGAGACACGAAACGACGATACGCTTCATCTCACTTCCTCCTTTGCTTGTCCGGGTCGGCGCCCGCGTCTCCCTTCTTGCCTGGCACACCTCGCGTCTTGGCGTCGGACGGCTCCGACGCACCGACCGGTGCAGGGAACGAACGCGGGGCCGCGTTGGGATGAGGACACAACGTCACGGCGAGACGCATCAGCTTCCCGCCGCGCAGTACGTCAATCGATGCGGGCTGCCCGACCGGGACGCTCCGCAGCACACCGTCGAAACGCTCGGGACTCTCGAGCTCGACTCCATTGAACCGCGTGATGACGTCGCGCCGCTGCAAACCGGCAAGAGCGGCGGGCCCCGTCTCGATCACCTCGAGCACGAGAAGCCCCCGCACGGCGCGGGGTCGATCGTTCTTTTGAACGCGGTTGCCCGTCGTCGCATAGCGAACGGGTTCCACGCGCACCCCGATCCATGGTCGCGTCATCGCGTCGGCCAGCAAGCCCGAAGGGTCGCCCGCGAACGATGCCGCCGAGCGCGACCGCGCGACGATCTGATGCGCGATTTCCTCGACGCGCATGAACGGCATCGCGAAGTGGATGTGATCGGCCTCGGGCGTATCCGCCGAGCCCTTGTCGATGTGGAATCGAGGCGCGACGGACGTCGGCTCGGCTCGATCTCGTGCGCGGTCGTCGAGCCACTCGAAGAACGCATCCCGTGTATCGAACGGCTCGCCGGTTTCACGCAGGCGCTCGAGTTCGTTCATGAACGCGGCGAGCGTGTCGACCTCCGAGCTCGGCGCGACGTGGTCACGGACGCGGAAGCTCGAGACGATCATGCCGATGACCACACCGCTCGCATCCGCTACGATGCCGCCGTAATCGCCGGGGTTGACCGCCGCGGATAGCTGCAGCATCGGTTCCTGCTCTTGCCGAAGACGCATCGTCCGGATGCCACTCAGCATTCCGAGCGACGGAGTCGTCGTCAAACCGAACGGGTTGCCGATCGTCAGCGCGAGCGCTCCGACATCA
>JAUIME010000641.1 GCA_030433195.1 bacterium | reverse complement strand
GAAGCGACGCGCGACACGGTGGCAGGCCTGCCCGGGTGGATCGCGGACGACGTCAGCAACGGCTGGGAAGAAAGCACCGGCGAGCTCGCGCGGATCGGCAATCAAGCCGCTCGCGATGCCCGGGAGCTTCCAAACAACTTCCGGCGATTCTGGAAGCTCATCCAGTAGGCGTTCTGCCGTGACCGGATGAGTGCGCCGCATCGACATCGACGGCCCGCTGCGAATGCGAGCGGTCGCCGTTGCGAGCCGTTGCTGTCGCGTCCCGCTGGTGTCGGTGCTCGTGCTGCAACGCGATCGGAAGGGATCAGCCGGTGAAGGGCCCGAGCGGGTCCTCTTCGTGGGCGCGATCCCCGCGCGGGCGACCGAGCAGCGCGGCCAGTACGAACGCCTGACGGGCTCCTCGACGATCGAGCTTCGGGCGGAAGGAGTGTCGTCCGACCTGCTTCTTGCCCCAGAACGCCGCAAACGGGTCGTCGTCGAGGCTGATCTGCCGCATCTCGGCCGGCAAGCGCGATCCTCGGAGCCTCGCTTCGGCCCACGGTGAGGCGGCGGCCTCCGAACCCTCGCTCGCACCCGCGGGCACCTCGCCCTCGAACTCCGAATAGCTGCGGGGGCGCGACTTCGGCCGTGATTGCGGCGCCAACGAGGGCTTCGTGCGCGGATCGCGCGAGGGTTGCGAGCCGGTCGGGGTTCGGCTCTCGGCGCGTTGCGGGGATTCGGCAGGGCGGGAGGCGGGCCCGGTGGGCCGACGCGTCTCGGGGCGCGGCTCGGGACGGCGATCCCCGCCGGTTCCCGGTCGGTCGTCGCCGAGCGATCGCTCCTCCATCATCTCCATGTAGCGGCGGATCTCTTCGAGGATCGTGCGCCGCGGTTTTGCCGGCTCGTCCCCGGACGAGGCATCGCCCGACGGTCGATCGCCCGCCGTCGGGATTTCGTCGCGTTGCGATGAGCGCGGGATGGAAGGGCGCTTCGTGCCTCCGCCTTCTTCTTCGAACCGGCGCATCTTCTCGACGCGGCGCTCGAGCAACTCACTCATGAGGCGGCCGATTCCCGCCACGATGGCGATCAACACCGGCACGAGCCATGGCAGCAGCTCGATCAAAGTGCGTTCGAGGTCTTGGGCGAGCAACAAGAGCATCAGGGCCTCTGTCGTGACGTGCCGCGGATCCGGTGATCTCGACCGGATCCGCGGCGCGGGATCTTCAGCGGATCAGTCTTCCGATCGACGCGGGTTCGGATCGTCGGCTTCGCCTTCGGAGATCGAACGGCGCATGGACGTGTCGGCTTGGATGTTGCTCATGCGGTAGTAGTCCATGATTCCGAGGTTGCCGCTACGGAACGACTCAGCGATCGCCTTGGGAACCTCGGCCTCTGCCAACACGACTTTCGCCTGGTTCTCCTGGACGAGCGCCTTCATTTCCTGCTCGCGCGCGACGGCCATCGCGCGGCGCTCTTCGGCCTTGGCTTGCGCGATCTGCAGGTCGGCCTTGGCTTGGTCGCTCTGCAGCTTGGCGCCGATGTTCTCGCCGATGTCGACGTCGGCGATGTCGATCGACAGGATCTCGAACGCGGTGCCCGCGTCGAGGCCCTTCTCGAGCACCTTCTTGGAGATGACGTCGGGGTTCTCGAGCACGGTCTTGTGCGAGTCGGCCGAGCCGATCGTCGTGACGACGCCTTCGCCGACGCGCGCGATGATCGTCTCTTCCGTGGCGCCCCCGACGAGTCGGTCGACGCGCGTTCGTACCGTCACACGCGCTTTCGCCTTCACCTGAATCCCGTCCTTGGCCACGGCCGCGACCATTTCGACGCCCTTGGTCGGGTCGGGGCAATCGATCACTTTCGGAGTCACGAACGAGCTCACCCCCTCGAGGATGTTGCGTCCCGCCAGATCGATGTCGGCGATCTGCTTGAACGTGAGTCCGAGACTGGCGCGGTTGTTCTTGATCATCGACTTGGTGACGTTCGGGACCCGTCCACCGGCGAGGTAGTGGTTCTCGAGGTCTTTCGCGTCGACCTCGATTCCCGCGCGCAAGAGTTCGATGCGGGCCTCGACGATGAGCTTCGGCGGGACGCGGCGTAGCGTCATCCCGATCATGTCGGGAAGTCCGATCTCGGCCTTGTTCGTGATCGAGAAGATCCAGAGCGAGGCGAACTTGATGGCGAGGATCCCGATCACGAGTACGATCAGAACGATGATCCCGCCGACGACCAACGTCGTGCCCGTCTCCATGATGAGAAGCGCGGCGTCCAACGGCATTGCAGTCCTCCGATCCATCAAGAGTCAGGGCCCGGACATCAGGCCCAGCGTGGTTTCTTTTTACGGGGTTCGGCCGTCTCGGGTTCGTCCGACTCGACGAGCTCGACGACGACGCGATTGCCTTCGACTTCCACGACGCGGACACGGGCGCCGCGTTCGATGAACTCACCTTCGGTCACGACGTCGACGCGTTCGCCGTCGAGATCGAGCGTTCCGGACGGGCGCAGCTCCGACGAAGTCACCCCGATCGCGCCCGGGAGAACCGGCTTGGTGATACGAGCCGTGTCGGACGGCGCCGGCGGAGGGCCGCTCGTGAAAAGCTTCTTGCCGAGCGGCGTCTTCGGGAGCTGTCGAATCGCGAACCAGATGACCGCGGGGACCACGACGATGGTCACGACCGTCATCGTGACGCCCATGCCCGTGCTTTCGCCGAACGCCACGAGAATACTGGTCGCGAACGCCGCGAGCGCCGAGATCGTCAGCACGCCGAAGGACGGGAAGAAGACCTCGAGGACGACGAGGATCAGCCCGAGAAAGAAGAACAAGATGGCGAGCATCGGTCACGATCCTCCTTCCTGTGCATCGGAGCCTCGCGAACGATCGAGATCGCGACGCGCCGGTCATCCGTGATCCGGACTTGGAGTCTAGGAAATCCGCTTTCGCACGACGACGCGATTCCCGTGAACCTCACACACTTCGATGGCTTCCCCGGCTTCGATGTAGCCGCCGCGCGTCGTCACCTCGAGCCGCCGGCTGCCGATCGTCGCGCGGCCTGCGGGGCGTAGGGTCGTGAGCGCGACGCCCGTCTCACCGAGCAAGTTCGAGCGTGGTGCGGCGGCCGGCACACTCGCGACCTGCCCGCGCGGAGTCACGGGCTCGAGCACGAGCCATCCCATGAAGCGCGTCTTCGGCAACCAACGGGCGAGAATCGCGATGAGGACCACCGCGATCACGAGGCTGAGGCTGAACTGCATCACCCATTCCTCGAACATCTGCATCTCGAACGGGGCGCTCGGGGTGTTGCGGTCGGGGTCGGGAATCACGAACGGCTGCGAGGCCAAGTAGAAGGCGAGCAGCATCAGGAAGAGACCCGCCACGCCCGGAATCCCGAAGCCGGGCAGGATGAAGATCTCGACCGCGAGCAGTCCGACTCCGGCGACGAACACGAGGATCTCCCACGTCTCGGCGAGCCCCGTCAGATAGCTGCT
>JAUIME010000640.1 GCA_030433195.1 bacterium | reverse complement strand
ACGCATCGACGGATCGAGATCGTGGACGAGCTCGACGGATTCGAGCGTCGTGCTCACCGAGGCTCCCGAACCGCGACGGCGGATCGAGATCGGAACCGGTCGGTCCTCGGGGATGCCGACGATCGGAATCGTGATCTCCGTTTCGTCGCCGGGCCACGTGAAGGCGTAGCCGCTGCGATCGCGTCGGCCCGCGCAGACGACCAAGTCGGATTCGCACGTCGTGCGCCGCAGGCGAATCGCGATCGTCCCGTCGTCGGGGCGCACGAGCTTGCCTGCGGGAATCTCGAGGAGGCTGCTCCAGCCCACGTCGAGCGTGAGGTCACGTTCCCCGTCGTCGAGCGCGATGTCGCAGATGCGCGTCGTCGCCGACGCTTGCAGCGCGTCGAGCGTCGGTGCAACTCCGAGCCCGTCGTCGACTCCGTAGACCATGGCGATCGGAAGCTCGAAGATCACGAGATCCGGCAGCGTGTCGATCTCTTCGTTCGCCAGCGATTCGCTCATGAGGGCGAGGGAGTGCTCGGCTCCCTTGGCCTTGTTGCGGATGCTCTGCTGCAGGTAGTGAGCGAGGTAGTGCGGGAATCGTGAATGCGCCGTGAAGCTCGTCCCGTAGATGATCGCGTCGCCACCCTCTTCGACGACGCCGCGACGTGCTCGGCGTTCGGACCCGAGGTAGACGACATCCCATCGTTCCCACATCGGGTTTCCGAAGAACGCGAGTGTCCGCGACGTCGGTTCGAGGCCCAACATGGGGATGAGGTCGGAGGCGCGTTCCGGCCGTACGCCTGCAGAGCGTACTTCCGTGATCCTCGAGTCTTCCGGCGCGAGAAGTCCGGCGGCCGAGAGCAGCGTTTCGGCGGCTTGCAGTTGTGCGGCATCCCGCCAGTGCGTCCCGAGCTGCTCCCAACCGGAGTCGGCACCGACTGCGAGGATCGCGGGCAACAGATCGGGACACTCGACTCCTCGCGCGTGGAGTGCTGCGAGCAGAATGTCGTCGAACTCGGGTCGAGGCTCGACCCATCGCGGGAGGTGCGCACGCGCGACGATGCACTTACGCGGGACGAGCGCGAAGAGAAAGCGCTTTTCGAACGCTGTGAAACGCCGAGAGATCGCAGCGAACGACGCCGCGGAGCGTTCCACGCGTGCCGGATCGATCTCGGGCAACGGTTCGACGCGTGGACGGTAGAACAGGCGCGAGTTCTTGCCGACGACGACGATCGACTTGGCTTGGCCGAGCAAGGCCAGCGACGCCAAGGCGTACGGCGGATTCACGAGCTCGCGAACGCGCGAACGCAGACGAATCTCGTATTCGACCAAACGCGCGAACGACCCGTCGGTGACGCGAGCGTCCGCCCTCATGCGCGCCGCGGCCACGCGTTCGCGCCCGAGGAGCTGAACGCGCGGCACGGGCCAAACGGCATCGAGGAGCGCCGTCCCGATGGTGATCGTGAAGAACACGATCACGACGAAGAGACCGCGCTTCTTCTCGCGAGGTGTGGCGACCGCGTCGTCGGAGACGGGAACGAGACCGTCGTCAGCGGGACGACGGGGCCCGGCATCAGAATTGGAAGTAGAGGAAGGGCACATGGTCGTGGAAGTGGAGTTGAAGGAGACAGAGGACGAACGCGACCTGCATGGCCACCACGTACGCGAGGCCCGTGCGCGGCACGAGTCGTTGCGTGGTCGGGAAACCCCAGACGACGATCACAGCGGCCACGAAGGCGACGATGTGGATCCTCGCGATCTCGAGTCGTACCACCGGATCGCTCCCGCCGCCGCCGAACATCGCCCCGATGAATGCGAAGGCGTCCGGGAGCGTCGCCGCGCGGAAGAAGACCCACCCGACGAGGACGATGACGAACGTCACGAGGAGCTGTGCGGGCTTGGGCAGAAACGCGTAGAGCGCGCGCTTCCCGACGGCTCGCTCGATGACGAGCCAAAGCCCTTGGTAGGCGCCCCAAGCGATGAACGTCCAAGCCGCCCCGTGCCACAAGCCGCCGAGCAGCATCGTGAGGGCGAGGTTCACGTAGGTGCGGGTCGGTCCGCGCCGGTTTCCGCCCAGAGGGACGTAGAGGTAGTCGCGCAAGAACGTCGACAGCGAGATGTGCCAGCGTCGCCAGAAATCCGTGATTCCGATCGCTCGATACGGGGCGTCGAAGTTGATCGGGAACCGGAATCCCATCATGAGCCCGAGCCCGATCGCCATGTCCGAGTATCCGGAGAAATCGAAGTAGATCTGGAACGCGTAGGCGGCGACGCCGATCCACGCCGTCGCGCCCGACGGGTCGCTCATCGCGAAGGCACGATCGGCGACCTGTCCCAGGACGTCGGCGATCAACACCTTCTTCGCGAGGCCGGCTTGGAACCAGAGGATTCCGAGCGAGAACTTCCGGAACGTGTGCGTCCGCGAGTGGAGCTGTTCGGCCACGGTGTTGTATCGGACGATCGGTCCGGCGACGAGTTGCGGGAACATCGATACGTAGCACAGGAAGTCGCCGAAACCGCGTACGGGCTTTGCCACGCCGCGATACACGTCGATCGTGTAGCTCATCGTCTGGAACGTGTAGAACGAGATGCCGACAGGCAGGACGACTCGGGGCCACCAGAGCTTGTCGTCGCCGGTTGCGCCGAGCAGCAGGTTCAGCGTGTCGACGCCGAAGTTCATGTACTTGAAATAGCCCAGAAGCCCGAGATTCACGAAGACCGAAAGCAACAGCCAGGGCTTGCCGCGCTCACCGCGATCCCGCGCGCGGACGATGTTCCGCCCGGCCGTGAAGTCGACGATCGTCGACGTGATCATCAGCAGGCAGAAATCGGGACGCCACCACCCGTAGAACACGTAGCTTGCGGCGGAGAGGGTGTAGGAACGCAGGCCGCGCGGCGTCAGGTAGTAGACCGCGAGGAATGCGGGCAGGAAGTAGTAGAGGAAGATCGAGCTGGCAAAGACCATTCGAAGCCCTGGGCCACGAAGAATTCGGAAATGTCGGGGGGAGGGACGAGTGCGTCCTCGGCACGGGAGCCAGCTGCCGTGGAATCGGCTACGGTTCGGTGGGGCCGTAGCGACGAGGCGCCGACCGGAAGACTATACCTGCCGATCGTCGTGCTGTCCCATGTGCGGCCAAAAAACGGTCGATTCGGGATTCTCGAGGGGGCATGCGGCGCCGGGGGCGTGTCGATCCCCGGTTCGCGGATCCCCCTACCCGTCGGGACGCGGACCGTGCGACGGATCCGGGAGCGTGGCGGCGCACGTCAGAGGTCCGCGAGGCCGTCGGATTCCGCCGAGGAGAGCCAGCGCAGTTGGGCCGTCAGGTGCCATTCCTGCCCGTCGAACGACCACAGCTCTTCGGCGACGGCGGGCCGCGGCGAGCGGGGTTCTCCGACGTGGAAGCAGTCTAATGTGGCAAGCCAATGTGCCCGCACGAGGGTCCGGCCCCGTTCGCCCTCTCGGACTTCGCTCGCGAGGAGTTCCG
>JAUIME010000020.1 GCA_030433195.1 bacterium | reverse complement strand
GATCCGGTTTTTGAGGATGGCGGAGTTAAAAATCAGAGTGATACCGAATGCGAAACAGTCCTGCCTGATGGACTGGTTTGCGGGGCAGGATGGCGAGTTGCTGCGGATCCGACTCGCGGCGCCACCCGACGAAGCGGGCCCCAAGGTCGCGGCCGTACAGGCGAACATCGGCGTGTCGCTCAAGCACGAGCCCGCGAGTCAGGCGCAGATTCTCCGCGAGCATTACACGTTGTCGCGCGAAGCCGTCGAAGCGCATCCGGACATCGACCTCGTCGTGTGGTCGGAAACGATGTTCCCGATCCATTGGGACGAGAACGAGCCGCGATCGGTGGAGGACTGTCTCGACATCGTGCGGTCGATGGAGCTCGGCGCCGCGTTTCTCACGGGGCTCACCGTGGTGGAGGAGGGGGAGTCGGATCCGACCGCGCCGGGTTACCGTCAATACAACCGAGCGTTGTTGTTCGACGAGAACGCGACCCCGGTCGGGAGCTACGACAAGATGCATCTCGTTCCCGGCGGCGAGGTGATTCCGTTCGGCGATCTCGTTCCCTTTCGTCGCCAACTCGAGCAGGCTTTCTACGAGCTTGCGGGGTGGTACCCGACACTTTCGGCGGGCGAGTCCGCGACGATTCTCGAGCTCGATACCGAAGACGGGCGCGTGCCGTTCGGCGTTCTCATCTGTTACGACAGCGTCTTTCCGAGACCCGCCCGCGACCTCGCGGCGGGGGGAGCGCGCTTCCTCGTCAACATCTCGAACGACGGGTGGTACGGGCAGTCCGCCGAGCTCGATCAGATTCTCGCGATCACCGCGTTCCGGGCGATCGAGGGGCGAATTCCGGTGTTCCGCGCCACCAATACGGGGATCTCTGCGGTGACGGACTCGAGAGGGCGGATTCTCGAGCGGCTGCGCGACGCCGACGGACGTGAGAAAGAAGTTCGCGGGACGCTCGTGGCTCGAGTCGGGTTGGGACCGGGCGGGAGCCCGTACGCGGCGGTCGGGGACGCATTCTCCTGGGCGATCCTCGCGGCAGCGCTCGGGATGTTCCTCGTGCGCGTCATCGGGGCGAGGCCATCGTGATCCGGGGACCGCTCGACGCCTCTCGAAGAATCCGAACTCGCCTGTCGTCGGACCCGCTCGAGGTCTTTTCGGGGTGAGTAAGTCTCTGGAGACTAAAGTCTTGAGGCGAGTCGCCAGGGGGTGTTTTTGTTGTTGACAACCCCCCCGATCGCCCTATAATATCGCGCCATCGACGGTCCTGCGCCGTCGAACGGCGCAAGCCGCGGCGTGCAGTGAATGCACGCGGGAAAAAAGGGCCTTTCCGAATCATCCGCAACGAAACATGCAAAGCTCGTAGCGGTGCTTTGCCGACACGCAACGCGCGCTCACGCATTGCAGTTCGGAAGGAAGCACGGCTGTTAATCGCTAAGAACTCACGAAACTCCATCGTTCGTATTTGCCATCCGGCGTGTCCGGTAAGCGCGCCCATCGGCTTGGAAGGGAGAGGAGCATGAGCGGTCTCGCCAAGGTGTTCATCGTTGTGAATTTCGTTCTCAGTATCGTCTTTTTGTCGGGGGCCGGAATGCTCCTCGCGCAGAGTGACGATTGGCGCTCGAAGTTCGACGAGAAGGAAACCGAACTCGCAAGCGTGCGCGAAGACCTCGAAGGTCAGATCAGCGACCTCCGCGCCGACCGCGACACCCTTCAAACGCAGTACGACAAGGTCCAGAACGACCTCGGCGACGAAACGAACGCCAAGGACAAGTTCCAGAGTGACCTGAACGACGAGCGACAGGCCAGCAAGGAACTGCGCACGTCGGTCAACAAGCTCCAGGAAGCGCTCGACAGCCTTCAGGGCAACCTGCAGAACAGCTCGAGCCGCATCGACGACCTCACCGCGAGCGTCGATCGCGAGCGTTCGCGTGCCGACGAGGCCGTCCGCGCTCAGATGGCTGCCGAAGACGAACTGACGCGTACGAAGTCGATGTTGAGCGACACGCGCGATCGCGTCGCGAGCCTCGAAGGTAGCGTCGAGTCGATGCGCACCGAGAACGAAGATCTCGACCTGATGGTCGATGCCGCCAAGCGCGCGGGTTTCGATCCGAGCGAGCTCACGGCCGCGCCGCCGATCAACGGTTTCGTCAAGGCCGTCGACAACTCGACGGGCGTCTTCATCCTGAGCATCGGCTCGGACGACGGCGTCAAGAAGGGTCACAAGTTCTTCGTGTACCGTGGCAACGAGTTCCTCGGCGAAGTGTACGTCGATCAGGTGCAGTCCGACCTGAGCTCGGCCGTGGCTCGCGAGCCGCTGGCCGGCGCCGTGAAGCCGATGGATCAGGTCACGACCCGTCTCTGAGACGTCGGGTGGTGAAGCCCGGAACCGAACGAACGCTCAGTTGACCCCGCTCCTTGGGGTTCAGGAACGCGAAAGGAAGCGCGATGGCTCGTAAGAAGAAGGCCGCAAAGGCGAAGGCGAAGCCGGCCGCGAAGAAGCGCGAGACTCGACGTCCGTCGGCTGCCCAGCCGGCCATCGATGACGAGAGCGAAGAGATGCAAGACCCGATGGCCGTCGGGATCGTCGTGATGACCGGAGTCTTCCTGGTCGCCGCGATCGTCGTCAACATGCTGCACCTCGGCCATTTCGGCGTCGGTCCGTTCAAGTAGACGCGCTCTAGAAGTCGAAGACCGCGTCGTCGCGTCGAGTGTCGTTCGATCGAGTGCCGTTCCGCCGAGTGTTTGGCTCGGATCGTTCAGCTAAGATCGTTGAGCTCGAAGGCGACAGACAGATCGAGTCGATTCGTTTGAATTCAGCGGGGGACCTTCGGGTCCCCCGTTTTTTCGTGCGCGGGTCGTGCGAGTCTGCTCGGCTTGCTTCGCGCTTCGCGCTGGAGTACGATGCCAACTTCCGGCGGGCGTGTTCGGTTCCGTGGTTCTACCGTGTCGCGGAGCCGTTAGGAGTGCGGCGAGGTTGGGCGACGCTCGTCGAGGCTCGTGCGCGTCGCGCCCGAGTCGAGCCCCCTTCACACGACGAAGCGGGTGCCGGCGGTTTCTTCCCGAGTTCCTGACATCGTTCCCCGACAGGGCGATTCGGATTCAGGAGTACGGGTTGGGGGAGGGGTGGCGACATGGCGAGTGCCGTCGAATGGCTTCTCGGCCGCTTTTCGGTCGATCTCGGTATCGACCTCGGAACGGCCAATACCCTCGTCTGCATCGAGGGCGAGGGAATCGTGCTCACCGAGCCGTCCGTCGTCGCGGTGCAGAAGGGCACGAATCGCGTTCTGTTGGGCGGAAACGCGGTCGGCGAATCGGCGAAGGTGATGCTCGGCAAGACGCCGGGCAACATCGTGGCCGTGCGTCCGCTCAAGGACGGAGTCATCGCCGATTTCGAAGTCGCGGAATCGATGCTGCGGTACTTCATCCAACGCGTCCACAAACGCAAGTGGGGCGTGCGTCCTCGTGTCGTCGTCGCGATTCCGTCGGGCATCACGGCCGTCGAGAAGCGAGCGGTGATCAACTCGGCCGAGCGGGCCGGGGCGCGGCGCGTGTTCCTGATCGACGAGCCGCTCGCGGCCGGGATCGGTGCGGGACTGCCCATCACGGATCCGACCGGGAGCATGATCGTCGACATCGGCGGCGGCACGACCGAGGTCGCGGTCTTGAGCATGGCCGGGATCGTCACGTGCCAGAGCATTCGCGTCGCGGGCGACGAGCTCGACGAAGCGATCATGAACCACATGCGGAAGAACTACAACCTGCTCATCGGAGAGCTCACGGCCGAGCGCATCAAGCTCGCGGCCGGATCGGCGGCACCGCTCGAAGAGGAGTTCCAGGTCGAAGTGAAGGGGCGGGATCTCGTTTCCGGACTGCCCCGCAAGACGCTCATCGGGACCGAAGAAGTGCGTGAGGCGATGAAGGAGCCGATCGGGATCATCATCGACGCGATCCGGACGACGCTCGAACAGACGCAGCCCGAGCTCGCAGGCGACATCGTCGAGCGCGGCATCACGCTCGCGGGCGGCGGCGCGCTCCTCACGGGCTTGGATCGGCGTATCCAAGACGAGATTCAGTTGCCGGTCACGATCGCGGACGATCCGCTGACGTGCGTCGCGCGCGGGACGGGAGCGATCCTCGCGCACATCTCGCTCTTGCGGGCGATCCTCGCCGTCAACGACGAGGACTGACGCACGACGACGGAGCTCGGAACACGCCCGGGGAGGGGCGGTCGTTCGATGTTCGGATTCGGCGTAGGCACGACCTGGATTCGTCGCTGGGGATGGCTCGGCGAGGCCGCCGTCATCGCGGCGGTCGTGGTCGTCGTCGTGTCTTGGGCGCCCGTGCGCGATGTCGCGCAGCGCGTGACGGTGCTCGCGCGGGCCGCGACGTCCGCCGTTTCGACGACCGCGGACACGCGGGACGATCGCGCCGACACGCTCCTCGCCCTCCACGCCGACTATGCGGCATCGGCAGTTCGCGATCGCGGGCTCGATCCGATCGTCGTCGTCGAGATCATCGAGGTGCGGTCGACCTCGCGTGGGGAGCGCGAGTACGCGATCGATGCGGGGAGCCTCGACGGCCTCCGGCCGGGCGATCCCGTGGTGTTCGGAGATTCCTTGGTCGGGCTCGTACACTCGGTCGATGCGGATCGTTCGTGGTGCCTCGGCGCCGCGTCTCCGGCGCATCGCTTTGCGGCCACGTTGCACGCTTCGGTCGCGCGCTCGCGTGAGCGAGTCCTCGAGTTCGCGGTCGCGGGAAGCCATCGCGAGGCGGGCTGCCTCGATCTGCGCATCTTTCGCGAGTGGGATGCCTTCGAAGGGGGTGGCGGGTTGCCGATCGCGACCGCGTCGCGGGCGGATTCGCAGGTTCCGGCCGGGTTGAGGCTCGGGACGGCGCGCCGACTGCGCGATCGTAGCGGGAACCCGCTTCGCGACGCCGTGATCGAACCGGACGTTCGCTTTGATTCGATTCTCGCGGCCGCCGTCGTCGCGAGCGGCGACACGACACGCGCCGACCGGCGCGCGGCATGGCGACCGGTCGAAGCGACGCTCTCGCACGCCGCGGATCCGGTGCGCGCGCGCGCGTCGGGTATCCTCGACCGCGGAGCGCGGGACGGCGTTCGAAGAGGCGCGGCCGTTTCGATGGGCGGCACGTGGATCGGAATCGTCGACCGGGTCGCGGGGAGGACGTCGCGCGTGCGCTTTGCCGCCGATCCCGGAGTGCGCGTCGACGCGATCGGATTCGAGGACGCCGGCCCCGGAGTGCCGTTCGCCCTCGAGGGGGTCGGCCTGCTCGCACGTCGCGGCCACGTGCGCTCGAGCGTCGCTCGGTCGGAGCTCGCGCGCGCATCGGATGCTGACGGATGGACGTGGGTCACTCGACCGGGCCGGGAGGCCGTGCCGGGCGGTTTGCGCCTTTCGACTGCGATGGTCGCGACTTCGCTCCGCAACGCGGACGGGATCGCGAGCGCACCGCTTCCCGCGGCCGGACGCGTCGCGACGATATGGGTCCCGAGACTCGATCGCCAAGAGGCGCGCCCATGAAGCGCGATCGAGTGGAGCGCGTCTTCGGGACGCACGGACCTTGGCAGGGCTTTCCCGCGTGGATGTCGGCATGCGTCGTCGTGGCGTTCGTCCAGGCGACCTGGATCGCGGAGTTGACGATCGGGCGTCCGAGCCTGACGGCGATCTTGATCGCGCACATCGGGCTTCGCGCGCGTCGCGAGCGACTGCTCCCCGCGCTGATCGTGCTGGGGGGGGCGACGGCGCTGTTCACGGCCGAGTCTGCGGTTTCTTGCGTGGGGATGGCGGTCGCGATCGGGCTCGTCTTGCTCGTCGTGCGTCCGTTCCTGTTCGCGGAACACGTCGCGACCCGGGCCATCGTCATCTTCGTGACGGCGTGGGTCGTCGTGTCGGTCCCGATCGCGTTGCGACTTCCGGCGACGCGTCCCGACCTCGTGCTCGAGGCGCTGGGCGGCGCGGCGTTGTCGGCGTGCGTGACCGCGGCGGTCGGCGTCGTCGCGGACGCGGCGCTCCTGCGTGTCGGGTTTTGTCGCCGGCTCGGATCGGCAGGCCGCCTGGAGCTCGCGTCATGATTCTCCGGTACGTCATGCTCGTCGCATCCGTGTGGGGCGTCGCGATCGCCCTCGTCGTGCGCCTTGCTTTCGTGCAGCACGTCGACGCGGAGCGCCACGCCGAGCGCGCGCAGAGCCGATTGATCAAGGAGGACTTCGTGCCGGCGACGCGCGGCGCGATCTTCGATCGCAACGGCGTGCCGCTCGTCACGAGCGAGCCCGCGTATCACCTGAGTCTGCGCGTCGGTTACTTCTGGCGCGGGAGCGCGGTCGGCGGAGTCCAGTCGACGCTCGAAGCCGTGCGTCACGCGATGCTCGATGCGGACTCCTCCGTCGATGCGGACGACGCCGAGCCCCCGGGTCGAATCCTCGTCGCGGAGGTGTTCGACGATCCCGGGTCGTTCGTCGACGTTTTGCTCGACCGGTGCCGCAAGCGCGATATCTTGCGGATCCCGAGCCGACGCTACCGATGGGAGATTTACGAGCGCCTCACGCGCTTGTTCGATCTCCCGTCACGCGGCGCATTGGTGCGTCGCCTGAACGCGGTCGGTGGCGACACGACGCTCGCCGAAGTGCTCGTCGGCGGAGCAGGCGCTCCGCTCGTTCGGAATCCCCACGAGCTCGCGCGCGTGAAGATCGCGTCCGAGCGCGAGCGATTCGGCGATCTCGCGATCCGCATCGGAGTCTCGCTTCCCGAGCTTCTCGACGCGATCGACGCGCGGGTGGCGAGTGTCGAGCGAGGCGTCGAGCGACGCATCGAACGGCTCGTCGCGCGCGCCCGCGCCACCGATCCGGAGTTCGATCCGCATGCGGCCGAGCGCGTGGCCGAACGCGAAGCGCGCGCCGACGTGCCGTATCGGTTGTGGCGACTCGTGTCCGGCATCGACCAACTCACGGCGCTGTCGTTGTTCCTCGAGGAGGAGGATTACCCGGGCTTCGAGGTCGAGGAGAACCATCGCCGCGTAACCACGCCCGGGGCTCCGTATCACGTGCTCGGGCACGTGCGGCGTCTCCGCCCGGAAGAGGTCGAAGACGCGATCGAAGCGCGTCGCGCCGACAGCGACGTCGCGCCGAGCGATCCCGAGCCGCAGCGTGCGTGGGCGTGGCGTCGGCATGTCGCGTCGTTGCGCGGAGAGATCGAGAGTATCGAGACGACGATCGGTGCGGGCGGCGTCGAGGCGGCGCTCGACGACGTCTTGCGCGGTCGGCCCGGCCACGTGCGCGCGCGCCGCGATCACCGCGGGCGGATCGTCGACGTCCTCGAGTCGTCGTCGCCCGTTGCGGGGTGCGACGTCACGCTGACGATCGACCTCGAGCTGCAAGGCGAGCTCGAGTCGATTCTCGAAGAGGGGCTCGAAGCAGGGGAGGCCGGCTCGGCAATCCTCATGGACGCCGACACGGGAGCGATCTACGCGCTCGCCAGTCGTCCGAGCCCGTCGTGGGACGTCGACGACGAGGAAATCGTCGCACGCTACGACGACCCGGCGCAGAGCCTCGTCGACCGGTGCATCCGTCGGCCGCCGTTTCCGTATCCCGGCTCGACGTTCAAGATCGTGAGCGCCGTGGCGGCGCTCGAAGAGGGCCTCGTCGACGAACACACGACGTATCGTTGTTACCACTGCCTCGATCCGCGCTATCCGGACCGCTTCCGCTGTCTTGGTCGTCACGAAGACGTCGCGCTGCGGCGCGCGATGAAGAAGTCGTGCAACGTCTACTTCTACCACGTCGGCGAGACGCTCGGCGGGCGTGTGCTCGAAGATTGGTCGCGGCGTTTCGGGATCGGTGAGCTCGGCGGGATCGAGCTCGCGGAGGACCCCGGGCGTATCTACTCACCGCGCAACAAGAGTCCGTGGGGAGCGGGAGATGCGCGCAAGTTCGCGATCGGCCAGGTCAACGTCGAAGTGACGCCGTTGCAGATCCTGCGCATGACCGTGGCGATCGGAAACGGCGGGCGGCTCGTTCGACCGCACGTCGTCGCGAGCGGGGCGGGTTCCGATTCGTGGCGATCGGGCGCGACGCAGCGGATCGACGTGCGACCGTCGACGATCCGAATCGTCGCCGACTCGTTGCGCAGCGTCGTCGCCGAGCCGGGTGGCACGGCGTACGATCGCGGTCTCGACCTCTTCTCGGCGGCCGGCAAGACGGGGACCGCCGAGACGTACGACGGCGGGCCGACCCATGCATGGTTCGTCGGCTACGCGCCGCACGACCGCCCTGACGTCGGCGTCATCGTGTATCGCGAGCTGTGCGACCTGCACGGTGGAGACGGCTCCGCGCCGATGGCCGCTCGTGCGCTCGCGGCGTTCTACGCACGCGATTCACGGGGGCCCTGACGCATGCGCGAGCGCTTCGCGGGAGCCGCCGCTCGACTCGGACGGATCCACTGGCCGACGATCGTTTTCGCCGTCTTGCTGTTCGGGACGGGGCTTCTCGCGATCCACGAAGCCGAAGTGTTCGAGGAGCGCCCGTTTCGATCGACGTTCGTGTTCCGTCAGATCGTCTGGGGCGGGATCGCTCTCGTGGCGCTCGCAGCGACGCTCGTTCCGCACTACCGTTTCTTCGATCGCGCCGCGCTTCCGCTCTATGCGCTCGGGGTCGTGTTGCTCGTTGCCGTGGTGTTCGTCGGTGTCGTCAAGAACAACTCGAAGCGATGGCTCGACCTGCAGTTCATGCTGTTGCAGCCGTCCGAGCCGATGAAGATCGCGCTCGTGCTCGCGGTCGCGCACACGCTGCGGCACGCGCATCTCGACAACGCGATCGCGTACGTCCGCGCCGCGCTGTTGGCGGGAATCCCGTTCGTGCTCGTGCTGCGCCAGCCCGATCTCGGCACCGCGCTGCTCCTGCTTTCAATCCCCGTCGCGCTCGTGTTTCTCGCCGGTTTGCGTTGGCGATTCGTGCTCGCGATGGCCGTGCTCGCGCTCGCGCTCGCGCCGCTCGCGTCCCAGTTCGGGCTCGAGCCGTATCAGCGCAAGCGCATCACGGCGTTCCTCCATCCGGATCGCGATCCCACGGGCGCGAACTATCAACTCAACGAGTCGCTGACCGCGATCGGCGCCGGAGGAGCGGACGGCTCGCAAGACCCCGATCTCTTGTACTCGGTCTTGCGGCGTGTTCCCGAGCGGCACACGGATTTCGTGTTCTCGGTGATCGGCGCCAAGTTCGGGTTCGTCGGCAGTGTCGCCGTGGTCGTGGTGTTCGCGTTGCTCGTGACGTGCTTGTTCGGGATCGCGGCGCGGGCTCGAGAGCCGTTCGCCAAGCTCGTCGCGGCAGGGGTCGCGACGTTCTTGGGGTTGCAGGGACTGTTGAACCTCGCGATGACGATCGGTCTCGCGCCGATCACCGGGGTTCCGTTACCGCTCGTGAGCTACGGCGGTTCGTCGCTCGTCACGACAGCGGTGGCGCTCGGTCTCGCGCTCAACGTCAGTATGCGGCCCAAGCGATCGTGAGCCGCACGCGCGGTTGCCGCTCCCGCGCGGTGGCAGTATGATGCTCCCGTTACGAACGAGCGGTCGACTCGCGTGCTCCACACGGATGCGGGAGCACGGATCAGTCCGAGTTCGGGACCTCGTCGCGCACCGAGACGTACCGACGTCGGGCCGATGTGAGCATCCTGTTGGGGGATCCGCCATTGGGCACATCATCGGACGAGGGTCGCGAGGCGACTCGGGGATCCGCACTCGGTCTCGTCGAGACGCGCGGCCATGTGGGCGCCGTCGAGGCCGCGGACGCGATGACGAAAGCCGCTCGCGTGGTCCTCATCGGGCAAGCGCGCGTCGGCGGGGGATACACGACCGTCGCGGTCCGCGGCGACGTCGGGGCCGTCAAGGCGGCGACCGACGCCGGCGCCGAAGCGAGCCGTCGGATCGGTGAGCTCGTGTCGGTGCACGTGATTCCGCGCCCCGACGACCAAGTCGAATCGATCGTGCCCGATGCCGATTCCGTCGTCCTCCCGGGTGCGGGATCTGCGAGCCGTACCGGCGTCCGACTGCGGGTCGACGAGCTCGAGGAGCGCAGCGTGTCCGAGCTTCGCCGGATCGCGCGCGGCCTCCCCGACATCGGTCTCACGGGGCGTGAGATCAGCAAAGCCAACAAGGACACTCTCCTCTCGCTGCTGCGATCGCTGCTCTCGGGCGGGCGCGGCAAGCGAGGATGACGGAGCCTCCCATGGACGCCGACTTGCGATCGATCCAAGAAGCCCGCGATGCCGTTACGGGCGCGGCGGCGACGCGAGCCGCGTGGTCGAAGCTCGACCAAGCCGCGACCGACGCCATCGTCGAGGCGATGGCCGCGATGGCGCTCCGACACGCCGAGTCGCTCGCGCGGTTGGCGGTCGAGGAGACGGGATGCGGTCGCGTCGAGAGCAAGGTCCAGAAGAACCGATTCTGCGCCGACGAGCACGCGCGCTACCTGCGCGGTCTTCGCACGGTCGGATGCATCCGACGGGACGACGAGAATCGCGTGTACGAGTACGCGGATCCGGTCGGCGTCGTGGCGGCCGTGATTCCGATGACCAACCCGACGTCGACGGTGATCTTCAAGGCGTTGATCGCGCTCAAGGCGCGCAACCCGATCGTCTTCAGTCCGCATCCGCGCGCCGTTCGCTGCATCACCGAGACCGCGAAGCTGCTCGCGGACGCGGCCGTCGGCGCCGGGGCACCGCGCGGTTCGATCCGCTGGCTCGAAAGCCCGACGCTCGACGCAACGCGTGAGCTCATGCGACATCGCGACACGAGCGTGATCCTCGCGACGGGCGGGCCCGGGCTCGTGCAAGCCGCGTACAGTTCGGGGAAACCCGCGTTCGGAGTCGGTCCCGGCAACGTGCCCGCATACGTCGATCGTTCCGCCGATCCCGATGCCGCGGCGCGCGCCATCGTCTCGAGTCAGCGCTTCGACAATTCGCTCGTCTGCGCCTCGGAACAATCGCTCGTGATCGACGCGCCGATTCGCGACGCCTTGCTCGCCGCGTTCGCGCGCGAGGGCGCGCACTTGTGCACGCCCGAAGAAGCCGAGAAACTCGCGCGACTCGTCGCACCCGACGGTTCGCTCAATACGGCGATCGTCGGGCAAGACGCCTACGTCCTCGCGGGCCGCGCCGGCTTTCGCGTGCCCGAGAGCACGACGGTGCTGCTCGCCGACGTCGAAGGCGTCGGACGCGATCACCCGTTGTCGCTCGAGAAGCTCGCGCCGATCTTGTCGGTGTACACCGAACGCGACTGGCGCGCCGCATGCGAACGCTGCTACGAGGTGCTGCGATACGGTGGGCTCGGTCACACGCTGGCGATCCACGCGCGCGACGAGAAGGTCATCTGGGAATTCTTCGCCGCGAAGCCCGCGTCGCGCGTCGTCGTCAACGCGCCGTCGAGCCAGGGTGCGGTCGGTTTCGCGACGCGGCTCGCGCCGTCGATGACGCTTGGTTGCGGCGCGTACGGCAACAACATCACCTCGGACAACATCACCGCGACGCACTTGATCAACGTCAAGCGTCTCGCGTACCTGTCGGACGGTTTCCCGCTCGAGGCTCCGGCACCCCGCGCTGCGCACGTGTCGGATTCCAACGTGGGGGACGAAGCGCGTTCCAGGGCGCGCCGAGAATCGGCCGCGGTTTCGACTCCCGATCCCGCGTCCGCGACGGCGGGGCGTCGACGCCCGACGCCGCCGCTTCACCTGCCGGACCTGGGCGGCCGTTCGACGGATCGCGCATCCGGCGGCTACTGAAAGTTCACGAAGGAGTGATCGATGCACAAGAACGCGCTGGGCCTCATCGAGACCAAGGGACTCGTCGGGGCGATCGAGGCTGCCGACGCGATGGTGAAGGCGGCCCAAGTGACGCTGATCGGCAAGGAGACGATCGGCGGCGGCTACGTGACCGTGATGGTGCGCGGTGAAGTCGGCGCCGTGAAGGCCGCGACGGACGCGGGCACTGCCGCCGCGCGCCGTGTCGGCGAGCTGGTCTCGTCGCACGTGATTCCGAGGCCCCACGCCGAAGTCGAGAGCATCCTGCCCGCGGACGGCGTCGCCGTCGACTGAGGCGGGAGTCGCCGAGGAGGAGTGTCACGGAAACTCGACTGCGAAGCTATGTCTTCCTCGATCGGATGCAGCCGCAATTCGCGGCGTTCGTCGGATCGAATGCGCGCGGCTACCTCCCGGTGGCCGGGCAGGCGGCGCTGTACATCGAGGTCGAACCCGCGATGGCGCTGCTGGGGCTCACCGACGTCGCGCTGAAGTCGACGCGTGTGCGCCCGTCGCTGCAGATCATCGAGCGTGCGTACGGCCTGCTCGAAGTTCACGACGAGGATCCGGCCGAAGTGCGGGAAGCGGGCCGTCAGATTCTCGATCGCATGGGCCGCGCCGAGAGCGACCGCATCAAGCCGAGCATCCTCTCGAGCGACGTGATCACGCGCATCGACGATCATCATTCGATGCTCGTGAATCGCATGCGCGGCGGGTCGATGCTCGAGTCTCTCGAGACGCTGTGGGTGCTCGAGACGCATCCGGCCGGATATGCGGTACTGGCCGCGAACGAGGCCGAGAAGCACGCGCCGGTCGACGTCTTGCACGTGCGGCCGCACGGGGCTTTCGGTCGCGTCTGGCTCGGCGGATCCGAAGCCGCGATTCGCGAGGCCGAGCGGATCGTCACGGACGCGCTGCACGCGATCGACGGAGTCGAAGAATCGGCGGGGACGGCGTCGTGACGAGCGAGCGCCGTATTCGCGTCCGACGGCCGAGACGCGGCCTCGTTCGCGAGCGGAGGCTCTGAATGGAGCATGCGTGCATCGCACTCGTCGAGACGCTCTCGATCGCGCGCGGCATCGCGTGCGCCGACGCGATGCTCAAGGAATCGCCCGTGCGTGTGCATTGGTCGCGTCCGGTGCATCCGGGCAAGTACGCGACGCTCTTCAGCGGCGAGGTCGAAGAGGTACGTCGGGCGCTCGACCGCGCAACGCGCGAGGCCGGCGACTCGCTCGTCGATTCGCTCTGGCTTCCGCGCGCCCACGAGACGTTGCTCCCCGCCGTGTTCGGTGAACCCGCAACGCGAGTCGACGACGCGCTCGGGATTCTCGAGACGTTCACGATCGCGTCGACGTTGCTCGCGGCCGATGCCGCCGCCAAGATGACGCGCGCCGAGCTGGTGCGGATCCGTCTCGCCGACGGGCTCGGCGGCAAGGGATACGTACTCGTCGCGGGGACCGTCGAGGATGTCGAGGCGTCAATCGATGCGGGCGCGAGTCTCGTCGAACCGTCGGGGCTGCTGCAAGCGCGCGTCGTGATCCCGCAAGTGCAGGGCGAGCTCGTCGAGTTTCTCGTCACGCGCGAGCCCGCGGACGATCGGCGCACGCGGGAAGCTCTCGGCCTCGGCGACTCGGATCGATGAGCCGCGTTCGCTACGTCACCGCGGCGGACGTGATGGCTCGTGCGACCGACGGGGCCGTACGGATCGGGCCGGACGAGCGGCTGACGGCCCTCGCACGTGATGAAGCCCGCCGCGTGGGCCTCTGCCTCGTGGAGGTCCGCGCCGGCGACGAAGTGAGCGACGAACCCGGTGCGTCCCGATTCGAGTCTGCGCTGCGAGCCGTGCCCTCGCCGAGCGAAACGCGCTCCCACGAGGTGTCGCACGGCGGTCCCGATCACGACGTGATCCGCGTGGAAGGCTCCTGCGGGGCGAGCGCCGCGCGACTCGACGCGACCGTCGAAGCGCTCGTTCGCGAAGCGAGGATCGCGGGCGGGCGGCTCGTGGACCGCCGCCGATCGGCACCGTCGGGGCGGACGATCCTGCTGCGTTTCGATTGGAGCGGGGCGCTGCCGGTGCGACGACGGGCGTTCCGGGACCGAGCCCTCGAGCGTCTCGGGAGCTCGGAGAGCGCGCGAGCGGCCGCATCGGCGGCAAATCCGAGAGATTCCGGCGATTCCGCGGAACTCCTCCACGGGGCGAGCGTCCGAGGAGGCTTCGAAGGTTGACGAGACCTGACGACTCCATGGACGACTTCGCCTGTATCGACGCGTGTCTGAACGGCCGCACCGAGGTGTTCTCGGTGCTCGTCGAACGATACCAGGATCGCGTGCACGCGCTCGTGGCGCGCATGATCTCCGACCGAGAGGCGATCGGAGACGTGGCGCAAGAGACGTTTCTGCTCGCGTTCCGCGGGCTGCGGTCGTTCCAACGGGACGCATCGTTCATGACGTGGCTCTATCGAATCGCGTTCAACGTCTGTCAGACGGAGCGTCGGCGGCGCGTACGGCTGCGGCGGATCGGCGCGTTCGGGGCCGGCGCTCCGGACGAGGCCGACGCCGATGCCGAGACGCCGATCGAGGTTGCGGAGGACGGGAACGCTCCATCGGACCGCATCGAAGAAGACGAGCGACGTGACCTCTTGCGCGCGGCGATGGCGGAGCTCGACGAGGAGCAGCGCGACATTCTCGTGCTGCGCGATTTTCGGTCGCTGAGTTACCAGGAAATCGCGGAGATCCTCGATTGTCCGGTCGGTACGGTTCGTTCGCGGTTGTTCCGGGCGCGAGCGGAAGTGCGCCGGCGGTTGGAACCCATGCTCGGAGGCACGGATCGATGAGTGAATCCGAACGCGATCGAATCCTCGAGCTCGTCTCGGCGCGCTTGGACGGTGAGCTGACGGCCGAAGAAGAGGCGGAGCTCGAGCGGGCGCTCGCCGAGTCGCCCGAGCTCGTGCGGGAAGCCGAGGGGCTCGAGTCGACCGTCGCTTGGCTGACCGAGGAGGGCGATCGGCGCGTGCCCGGCGATCACGCCGAGCCCGGCTTCGCCGCGTCCGTGATGGAGCGGATCGGCGACGGCGGATCCGCGGATGAGGGTCCCGACGCGGAGCCTCTCGGGGATCGACCGCGGTCGCGATGGCGTCCGGCGCGGTGGCTGCCGCTCGTCACGCTCGCCGCGTCGATCCTGCTCGCGGTCGTCTTCGTCTTCGAATCGATGCGTACGCCGACCGAGACGTTCGAGGCCGGCTCGATGGCCAAGGGCGACGGCCTCGCCGAATCCGAAACGGTGTTCGACGACGAGCTCGCCGACTTCGCCGAGAGCCAACAGACCGCGCCGAGCGGATCCGTGCTCCGCAAGAGCGAGAGTGACTCTTCTTGGGAGAAGGGTACCGTCGCCGAGGCCGGCGGCGGATCGGTCGCCGGCCGGGAACCGGGGGTGGCGCGCATACTCGAGGGCAACGCCCGGTCCAAGGTCGATGCGCCGACGCGCGACGGGATGCGCAGTCTCGGCTACGCATCGGATCAAGGAGATGCCGCCCGCGACGACGACGAAGCGGGGCCCGGACTCGACGCCGGGGCGTCGTTGTCCGTCCGCGAACGCGCGGCGCGAGGGCGCGATGGAGCCGTCCGAGCGGGCGCGGCAGCGAGCTCGGCTCCGACCGAAGCGACGTCCGAATCGGTGGTGCTCGAAGTGCGCGTCGCTCGCGCCGAAGCTCCGGGAAGCGATCTCGATTGGCTCGCGTCGTGGGAAGCCGAACTCGACGACGCGAGGTGGCGATCCCAGTACGAGGCGCGACGCGGTGGCGAGGCAGAGGCCGAGCGAGCAGCGGTTCCATCGATCGACGGCATTCCGCGATCTCGACAGGGTGCGACAACGGATCGGAGCGACCGCCGCGCGAGCGGACGCAAAGTCGCACGAAGCGAGACGCAGGGGCTCGCCAAGAAATCCGATGCGGTGACGAGACAAACGCCGCCCGCGTCCGGGTCGGCGGAGTCCGTTTCCGGATCCGCGGAGTCGTCCGGATCGGCGGAGGCCGTGTCCGGCCCGGTGGTCTTCGATCGGGATCTCACGCCTGCCGAGCTTGCGGCACTCGAACGTGCGTTCGAGGCCCGGGGTATCGCGTTTCGTCGCGTCGTGATCGAGGCGTCGGTCGGTCCTCCTGCCGACAGAGAAGCCGGCCGTGCGCTCGCGTTCGAGCCGCCGGCGCAGCCCTCGGTCCCAGACCCGAAGACGCGGTCGGATGGCGTGCGGCCCGAAGCAGCGAAGGACGAAGCGTCCCCGGGGGCGCCGGCGAAGGCGGCGGAATCGCTCGCTCCCGCGCGGGGCGTTCGACAGCCGCGCGACGCCGAGCGGATCCGAGTCACGATTCGACTGGCCGCCGAGCCCTCCGAGCCGAAGCGTCCGCCGGCGGGGCGGGACCAGCGCGAACGGTAAGTGACGCACGCGCCGAGTCTTTCGGGCTTCCGGGTTTCGTGTGGGTGAACTCGTGGCGTGAAGGCCGTTCCGCGTCGACGGGGCGTGGATTCCTCTGTTGCGGGGAGGGGGATTCGTGGTAGTGTCGATGACTCGGGGCATGGGGGTGCCCCGCATCTTTCAGGGGAGTAGACGCTACAGGAGAGGCACGTCGATGAGTACGAATCCGGTCGTGGAGAACGCGCTGCGGCGCATCGAGGGGAATCGTCTCCCGTATCCCTATTGGATCAACATCGAGAACACGCTGCGGTGCAACCTGCGCTGCCCGATGTGCATGCAATACATCGACGGGACGACGGTGACGGGGCAGCACATGCCCTTCGAAGTCTACCAGCGCATCGCGGACCAGCTGTTCCCGCACGTACAGCGCGTGTGTTGGAGCGTGGCGGGTGAACCGACGCTCGCCCCCGACTTCGAAAAGTTCCTCGACGTTGCGGGTCGCTACCCGATCAAGTCCGAAGTCGTGACGAACGCGACGTTACTGCACCGCGGGAACGTCTTGCCGAAGCTCATGGAGACGCTCGAACTCTTCCAGGTTTCGCTCGACGGCGCCACGCGTGAAACGTACGAGCGGATCCGCGTCGGCGGAAAGTGGGACAAGACGATCGCGAATCTGCGAGCGTTCCAGCGCGCGCGGATGCGCAAACCCGCGTCGGAGCGTCCTCGTTTCTACCTCATCTTCGTGCTCATGGAGAGCAACGTCCACGAGTTGCCTCTGTTCGTTGACCTCGCGAAGGCGCTCGGCGCGGACCGGGTCGAATCGAATCACATGATGGTCTTCGACGAGACCATGGAACAGCAGTCCCTCTTGCAAGCGAAGGCTCGCGCGAATCACTTCTTCGCGATGGCTCGTCGAAGGTCCGAGCAGCTCGGTATCGGGATCACGCTACCCCCCGACTACAAACTGAGCGAAGCCGAAGCCGCGGAAGCCGACTTCCCGATCGCCCCGGAAGGTCTCGAGATTCCGGCGGACGACGCGATGGAGTCGGGCGCTTCGGGAGACTCGCCGTCGACGATCGTCGAGCGCCCGAATCTGTTCCGCAGGATTCTCGGTCGCTTCGGTCCGGAGAAGGTGATCGAAGCGCCTCCCGTCGAGATCTCGCCGTTGACGCAGAAGCACGAATCGATGGAGAAGCGACGGCTCGACGAGATCGCCTCGTGGGAAGTCGCGACGGGACTCCGCAATACGTGCGACTACCTCTGGGGGAAGGCGTACTTTTCGGCCGGCGGAGACGTCTCGCCGTGCTGCATGCCCGGACGCCCGCTGGTGGGCTCGATCATGGAGCAGACGTTCGACGAGATATGGAACGGCGAAGCGCTCAACCGAATGCGCGCGCACTTGTCGACGAACCATCCGTATCACTGTTGCGCGCACTGCTCGCTGTTCCGCGATTCCCTCGACCCCGACGACGAAGCGATTTGGGATCAAGCGGCCCGCGCGGACGGCGCGTTCGAAGTTACCGCGTAGTACGAACGGTCGTCGTCTCGTCCTGCAGTGGGGTGGGCTGCAGTGCGGTGGGCTGCAGTGCGGTGGGCTGCAGTGCGGTGGGCTGCAGTGCGGTGGGCTGCAGTGCGGTGGGGTGGATCAGCTGCCCGGCTTCGCTGCGGGGTCGCGCAAGTCGGCGAGGACGGCGGTGCCGTAGACGAGGAATTCGGCGGCCCCGGTCATGATGTACGACGTGCTGAAGCGGACGCCGACGACCGCGGTCGCGCCGTGGAGCCTCGCTTGATCGCACATGCGGTCGAAGGCTTGTTCGCGCGCTTCGCCCATCATCTTCGTGTACTCTTCGATCTCGCCGCCGACGAGGTTCTTGATGAAGGCGGTGATGTCCTTGCCGATGTGGCGCGCTCGGATCGAGCTGCCTTTCACGATCCCGAGCACCTTGCGCACTTCGTGCCCCGGTACGTCGTTACCGGTCGTGACGATCATCGCTGGACTCCGTGGTAGCGGTCGACTTTCTTGATGCGCTGCTTGCCTCGGTAGACCGAGACCACGAGAAAACCGAATCCCGTCAACATGAGCAGGATGCCGGCCTTGAGCAGCGGACGGATCTCGGGCGTGATGAGAAGCTCCCGGATCCCGTAGATCGCGACGAACGCCGCGCCGACGAGCAGCAGCACCCACCCCGTCTTGCGCTCGAGGCGGTTGTACAGCCCGTTCCAGAAATCCTGCCACTCGAGGTCGGACGGCTCGTCGAAGTGCATCGCGCCGGTCAGATCGGCGAGTCGCTCGTATTTGGCGACCTCGGCCGCTAGGGCGGGATCGCTCGCGAGCTTCTCTTCGAAACGGCGTCGGCGGCCTTCGTCGAGCTCGCCGTCGAGGTACGCCATCATCTCGATTGTGTAGTCTTCGCGCTCCATGTTCGCTCCGGGGGATCGCTCCGGGGTCTCTCGAGACGCTTCCGCGCCCCGAGAGGGACGGTGGCGGAACCGGGCGGGCAGTGCCCGATGGGCACGATCCCGCTAGCTATGTCTAACTCGCATCGAGATTCAGATAGTCTTCGATTTTTTCGCGCAGCCGCTTTCTGGCATTGAACAGGCGCGACATGACGGTGCCGATGGGGATGCCGAGTATGTCGGCGATCTCTTGGTACGAACATTCCTGGAAGTGCTGAAGAATCAGGATTTCGCGGTCGTTGGGGCGGAGTTCCGAAATCGCGCGCTTGAGCTGGCTCCGGAGCTCGGCTCGCCCGGCTTGGAGCTCCGGATTCATCGTGAAATCGGGGAGCTCCCAGCGCGGCTCGCCTTCTTCGTGCTGGTCGAGCGACTGCTCCTTCGCGCGGTAGCGCGTGCGTAGCTTCGAGAAGCACAGGTTCTTCAGGATCTTGTAGAACCAGGGATAGAAGGTACGCTCCAGATCGAAGGTCTTGATGGCGCGGAAAGCGCGCAGGAATGCATCCTGGACGGCGTCGAGCGCGTCGTCGCGTCGGTGGAGGTATCCCATCGCGACGAAGAACGCGCGACGGCGAT
>JAUIME010000639.1 GCA_030433195.1 bacterium | reverse complement strand
TTGAGGTAGCGCCCTTTCAACTCGCGCTTGATCAGCGAGGAGATGACGAACCAATTCCGCACGAGGTCGGCGGGAAAGGTGAAGACCTTCGTGAAGGTGAATCGGTTGGCTTCGTAGGTGGTGGTCTGCATCGAACGGGTTTCCGTCGGCCCGTGCTTCGTCGACGCGGTCGACGCGTCGATGCGTTGCGGGCCCATCGACCTTTCGGTGTGCGCGGTGCCGAGGAGGCGGGAAACCGGTTTCACCCGGACTCCTGGTCCTACCGGCCGCCGCGGAGAGTGCCACCCCTGCGGAGACCCGACGACCGGCGCCCCGTAGGAGATCGGCCATCGGAGGCGCGGATTTTAGCAGTCCCTGCTCCGAACGGTCAAATCCGCGAGAGAAGCGGCTCAGATCTTCCTCGAACCCCCGTCCGACACGCCTCAGGCCTTCGCGGGACGCAGAGCCGTCACGTCCTCGGCGGCATCGGCGACCTCGAGATCGAGCTCGTTGTAGCGGTGCGGGATCTGCTCTCCGGTCGAGATGTCGAAGGTGTCCTTGAGCTTGAAACGCCCCAGCGAGAACGCCGAGTTCTGCGGCGCGAAGTAGATGCAATCGCGGAAATAGTAGTGCGTCACTTGCGAGTGGCGCGTCGCCCCTTCCTTCGTGATCGCCGCCCCGCCGTGCCACAGGCGCGCGGCCCAGATCAGCGCCTGCCCCTGCTTCGCGGTGAATTCGACGCGCTCGAACTGGGTGTCGAGGTGCTTCAGGTACTGTTGCTGACACTCGATGAAGCGCGACGGATCGATCCCGAGCAAGTCGACGTCGGGGATCCGGTGACTGCCGGGATAGTAGAGGAGCGGCCCGTTTTCATGCGTGGTGTCTTCGAGCGCGACCCAAACCCCGGCCATGAACCCGAACGGCACCGAGCTGAAGTGCTGGGTGTCGGAGTGCGCCGGTTGCTGGGTGCCGTACTTGAAGTTGAGCGTCTGGAAAGGGAACGGCTCACGCTCGTAGAGGAGCCGTAAGAAGTCGAGCATGCGCGAATCGGCCGCGAGCGCGCGAACGGACGGGCACTCGCCGTACGCATCCTGGACGCGATACCGGCTTCGCGGCCCCTCGGGCTCGTCGGGCCGGTACAGCGGCTCGACCTCGTCGCGGATCGTCGCGCATTGCTCGGGAGTCAGTACGTCGTCGAGGACGACGTAGCCGTCACGATGGAAGGCTCGCACGAGCGCCTCGTCGCGGGGCGACAGCTGCTTTTCGAGCAGCATTTGCTCGAAGAACGGGGAATCGGTCCAGGGGACGGTGGCGGTGAGCGGATTCATCGGCGATCTCCGGGGCCCAGGATCTCTCGAGTGGGGGCCGTCGCGGCCCGATCGCCGCATCATCCAATAACGTCGCGCCTCGGTCGAGAGCCGACCGAAACTCCTTTCCCGCCCGACTTTCGACTCCGCTCGCGAGCCGCCCCGGTCGAAGAAACCCTGGGGCGCAATCGCGCCTTCGTCGCGCTCGACTTTCGATACATTCGCGTTGACTATGTCGATTTCCCGGCCTATACTCGCGAAGCGACGGATCGGAGGGGATATCGGGCCCGAGGACCGCCCGAACCCGGCCGAAACCGCCCCTGAACGAGTCACGAACGCGGCGAACCGCTGAGGCGCGCCGCGACGCACCTTCGAGAGACAACGCCGAAGACCGCGGGAGCGGCCCCGAGCCCCCCGCCCCGAGAACGGAAGACCGATCTCCATGGCCGGCCCGAGAATCCTCCTCATGAATCCCGGTCGACTCCCGTCGATCGAGAACGATACCGTGTTCCCGCCGCTGGGCTGTCTCTGCGTTGCCGCGATGCTGCGCGCCGAGGGCTACGACGTCGACATCGTCGACTACGACTGCATGCCCGTGACCCCGGAGGTCGTCAAGGCCGACCTCAACCGCTTCTCGCCCGACATCGTCGGCGTGAGCACGCTCACGGGGCCGCAGCTCAAGCGCTCGATGGTCATGACCGAAGCCGCGAAGGACCACGGCTGCAAAACCGTCTGGGGCGGACCGCACGCGACGATCCTCCCGAAGGAATGCCTCGAGTACGAACCGGTCGACGCGGTCGTCATGGGCGAAGGCGAAGAGGCGATGGTGCGGCTCCTGAAGTATTGGGAGAACCCGCGCAGCGCCGAGACGCCGTACGGTTGCGGCTACTTCGACGAGTCGGGCAAGATCGTCATCCACCCCCCCGCGTCGAAGCTCATGGACATGGACGACATGCCCATGCCCGCGTGGGACCTCGTCCCCGACATGGACCGCTACGTGACGCAGGTCGGCGAAGACCTGCGCGTCACCGACCGCTATCGCATCAAGATGAACACGTCGCGTTCGTGCGTCTACAAGTGCAGCTTCTGCTACCAGGCGAACGACACCGTGTTCGGCTACCTCGGCAAGTATCGCTGCCTGTCGCCCAAGCGCGTGATCCGCGAGATGGACTTCGTGAACTCGCTCACGACGAAGGACATCACCGCCTGGGACCTCATCGACATGCTGACGATCTTCCACCGCAAGCACTCGAGCGAACTGTTCCAGGAGTTCGTCGACACGGGCCGCGACATGCGGTGGTACGGATCCGGCCGCCACGGCGTACTCACCGAAGACCTCATCAAGCTCATGAAGAAGTCGGGCTGCGAGTCGATCTTCTTCGGCATCGAGTCGGGCTCGCCGCGCATCCTCAAGATGGTGCGAAAGCCGCTCGACGTACCGCGCGCCGCCTACATCACGAAGCTCATGAACAAGGCCGGCATCTACTCGATCGGCTCGTACATCACGGGGATGCCGACCGAGACGATCGCCGACGTCGAGCAGACCCTCGACGTGATGAACACGATCCCCTCGAGCGTGAACGTCTGCCAGGTCTTCCTGCCGATTCCGGGCACGCCGTCGTTCGACGAAGCGCTCAAGACAGGCCGATTCGCGTGCCCCACGAACATGCACGAATGGTGCGAGTTCGTCGACCGCGTCGACCAGATCAATTGCTCCGAGATCGACTCCGAAGTACTCTTACCGCTCACCTTCGAAGCCGCCAAGAACTCCTATCTGCGCTTCTACCTGAAGTATCAGTGGGACTTCATCAAGCGCGGCGAGTTCGGCAACTTCATGCGCGCCCTCGTGACGAACCGCGTCAACGAGGAACTGTTCAAGGCCGCATGACGCCGAGCGACGGTCCGACGGGAGCACCATGGAACGCAGCGGGCAGGAACGCAAACGAGTCCATCTGATCGTCCGGGGCCGCGTCCAGGGAGTCTTCTTCCGCGCGAGCGTCGCCCGCGAAGCACTCGGGCTCGGCACCACCGGCTGGATCCGCAATCTCCCCGACGGCACGGTGGAAGCCGAGATCGAAGGGGCGACGAGCGCCGTCGACGACCTCGTCGCCTACTGCCAGGAAGGCCCGCCCAACGCGCGTGTCGACCGCATCGAAGTCACGGACGCCGAGCCCACGAACGAAGCGGGGAG
>JAUIME010000638.1 GCA_030433195.1 bacterium | reverse complement strand
ATCGGATCAGCGCGAACTGGACGAGTCGCCATAGTCAGCGCTTCGCTCGCATCGCCTTTGGAGTGGAGTGATTCGGCCTGCGAAATCTGTTCTCGCGACGATCACGGGTCGGGCTTCGCGCGAATGGCGGCAGCTTCTTCGTGTCGTCCGAGTTCGTCGAGAATCAGGGCGTAGAGTACCCGTAGTCGTCCGACTTCATTCGGATAGCGTTCGATCTCGGCCTCGCGGGCTTCGAGGACGCTTCGGATGTGCGGCTCGGCTTCGAGATAGCGTCCGGCGCGATAGAGCATGCCTCCGTAGATGTATTGGGACTGAAGGCGAGCTTCATCGAAGAGGGGGGGCTTGTCCACCAGTATCTCGTACGAAACTCGTGCCGTTTCGACGGATTCTTCGACGTGACCTCGATCCATGAGGATCTGTGCGAGGAGCTGCCGCGACGAACATGTCTCGATGGCATCGGCACCGTTGAACTTCTCGCGGCCGGCTACAGCACGGCGTCCGAACTCGACCGCGTGATCGAGGCGGCGGTTCCATTCCTCGTCCGAGAGAGTCGTCGCTAGCGATCGTGCTTTCATCCAATGGGCGGCGGACAGGCTTTGCAGTGTGAGTAGAGTCTCGTGGTCGATTTCGCCGAGTGTTTCGATTCGGATCGCGAGGACGATTTCGCCGAGGTCGATCGCTTCGTCGTACCGCTTCGATTCGTAAAGAGCGTGCGCGAGATTGTGCTTCACGAGTGTGGTTTCCTCGTGCCTTGGCCCTAGCGTGCGCTCTTTGATGGCGGCGATTCGACGCCAGATCTTTTCGCAACCCTCGGCGTCTCCTTGCTTCTGGTAGCAACGCGCGAGGAAGTCGAGGCTTTTGAGGGCCTCGGCCGATTCCGGACCGAGCAATGCGGATGCGGACTCCAATGACCGCCGTAGGCGCTGACTGGCTTCGTCGAACTTCTCTTGCTCGAACAGCGAGACTCCGAGTGCTCTTTCGAGATCGAAGGTGCGGTCGCTTCCGTAGCCGAGTTCGTCCGTCTCGATCCTCAGCGCTTCCCTAAGAAGCTCCTCCGCCATGACGTAGTCCCCGAGACCATGGCTGACGATACCGACGATGCGGCGAACGTAGGCGCCGGCTCCGGAGGGAAGATCCGCTCGCCGATCGAGTACTTGCGGCAGGGTCTTGATGGCGTCGGCGACCGTCACGTCTTGTCGACCGCCTTCGACGGGATCAGCGCTCGAGAGCACTTCGGCGAGTAGCTCGAGGACGATCTCTCGCGTCAGCGTCGCCTCGTTGGCGACTTCGACCTGATGGGTGCGCTCGAGCAACGCGGCGGTCGTGAACACGATTCCTGCGACGAGCGAGATGACGAGTAGCGTGCCGAGCACGACGGCGGTTCGATGGCGACGCGTGAGCTTTCGGACACGATACGCGAGGCTCGGCGGCCGTGCCGCGACGGGTTCGTTGCGCAAGTGGCGCATGACATCTTCGGCGAGTTCGCGGCTGCTGCCGTATCGGAGGTCGCGATCCTTGGCGAGTGCCGTCATGACGATCGCGTCGAGGTCGCACCGAAGGCGACGGGCCAGTGTGTCGACAGACGTCCGGCGAGCTGCGGTGATCGGAGCCGATTGCTCTTCGAGGGCTCGAACCCGCTGGCTGGGACGCTTGGGCTCGATGGAACGGATCGCGCGGAACACCTCGTCGACGGCGGCGTCGCGAAGGAGGCGATCGTCGAGCGGCGTGACTCCCGTGAGAAGCCGATACAGCAAGGTTCCGAGCGAGTAGACGTCCGTACGCGTGTCGATGTCGCGGGCGTCGGGCTTGGTCTGCTCCGGGCTCATGTAGGTTGGCGTTCCAGGCGCGCGCCAGGTGCGTGTCTGGTAGGCGTCGGTCACGTCCGCGTTCTGCGTGACCTTCGCGATCCCGAAGTCGATGACTTTTGGAATCGCCACGCCTTCGTGCTCGGTCACGAGAACGTTGGACGGCTTCAGATCACGGTGGATGATCCCGCGTCGGTGCGCGTGTTCTACGGCGTGGCATACCTGGACGAACAGTTCGAGCCGCTCGCGGACGCCGAGCTGCTGTTCGTCGCACCACGTCGTGATCGGGGCGCCCGCGACGTGCTCCATCACGAAATAGGGACGCCCGTCGCGAGTCGTCCCGGCATCGAAAACCCGCGCGATGTGCGGGTGTTCCATGAGCGCCAGCGCCTGACGCTCCATCTCGAACCGGGCGAGAGTTTCGTCGGTCTCGATCCCGTACAGAACCTTGATCGCGACGGTTCGGCGTACCGGCCGCTGCTGCTCCGCACGATAGACGATTCCCATACCCCCGCTCGCGATGCGGTCGACGATCGTGTAGTCGTCGATCGTCTCGCGCGGCGGCGACAGGGTCTCGAGATCGGTCACGAGCTCAGACAAGTCAGGGAACGGTATGGGGGACGCGTCAGCCGACAAGAGCCGATCGAGCCAATCGCGCATCGACGAGTCAGCGCCGCAGGCCTCGTCGAGGAACTGGCTTCGTTGGTCGTCCGGAAGATCCAGAGCAGCCTCGAATAGGGTGCGAGCCTTCTCGATCTCGAGTCGGAGGCGCTCGGTCATGTCAAACCTCTCGTCAACTCGGTTTGAAGCCACGATCGTGCGAACCGCCAATCGCGCTCGATCGAGCGCGTGTCGAGGTCGAGTACGCCCGCGATTTCGCTCATGGAGAAGCCGCCGAAGAATCTCAGTTCGACGACCCTCGCGGATCGCTCACGTTCGATCTCCAGCCGTGTGAGAGCCTCGTCGAGGTCGAGAATGTCGAGGCGGGTGTCCTCCGTCGAGACGACGAGACCGTCGAGCGGGATCCGGATGCGATCGCCGCCGCGCTTCGACGTCTTGCGGCGTCGTGCCGCGTCGATGAGGATGCGGCGCATCGCACGCGCCGCGCTGGCGAGGAAGTGCCGGCGTGAGTCCCAGACGCGGGGAGTCGAGCCGTAGAAGCGCAGATAGAGCTCGTTGACGAGGTCGGTCGTCTGGAGCGTTTGCCCGGGCGCCTTGCGGTAACTGTGCGCGATCGAGCGCAACTCCCCGACGAGCATCGTGTCGAGTCGTTCGAGGTCGTGCGCGTCGAGCCCCTTCGTAACGGCTTCGTCGAGAAGTTGGCGAGTTTCCTCACGGCGTTCTTCGGCGTCATCTCGACTCATCGGTTGCCTCACGCGTGAGGAAGGTCGAGATGCTGCGGCTGTGGATGGAACGATCGCCGCGTGTCGAGCTCTCTGCCGGCGCCGAGTCCCATGGCGAGCCGGATCGTATCGCGGTCCACGGAGTCTCTGCCATGCTGGTTTCGAATCCTCCAATCGGTTTCGTGACACCCCGGGGAGGAGACTAAGTGCAGCGTGACGTTGGAGTCAAGAGCGTGGTCGGTGGTGGCCGTCAGGGAAATCGACAAGTCAAAGGGCGCGCAGGTCGTGTGCGATTGGAGGATTCACGCCCGCGGAAGCACCTGCGAATAC
>JAUIME010000637.1 GCA_030433195.1 bacterium | reverse complement strand
GCCGTCGTGGATCGACTCGATCCAATCCGAACGTCGGTACGCGACCTGGAGCACCTCGCCGGTCTGGGTATCGACTTGGACTTCCCAGCGGCTTTTGCCGCGCACCTTCGCGACTCCCTTGCCCGGACGCACGTCGAGCCGGTCGACGTCATCCCACGAGTCGATCCGCGCGCGATCGACCGCGCGCACGGCCTCGAGCACCCGATCGAACGTGATCTCCGGTGTCGTGCCTACGCCCCGCGCGGTCGGTGGCTGGATCCACGCGACGTCCTTCTTGAGCAACAGGAAAATCCCGCTGACGATCACGATCAGGAGAGGGACGCTGATGAGGATGGCGCCGACCCTGTGGAACTTGCGATTCCAGATCGAGGCCTTGATGGAGCGTGAACCGGCGGCATCGGCCGGCCTGTCGTCAAGCGGAGGATTCGTTGCATTGTGGACAGAGGCCGTACAGAGTCACTTCGTGGTCGTCGACCTGAAATCCGCCGGGTAGCGTGCTGCCGTCGGGAATCGAGATCGGGCATACGTCGAGGTCGAAGACGCGCTCGCAGCCTCGGCAGCGAAAGTGATGATGATGCTTGAGACCGGCACGCTCGTACCGCGTCACCCCGTCGGCCAGGATCACGGGTTGGATCTCGCCGGCTTCGAGCAGGAGCTTGACGTTGCGATAGATCGTCGCGATGCCGATGTTCGCGACGCTTTCCTGCGCTGCCTCGTGAATCTCCTGAACCGTGAGCGGCCCCGAAGACTCTCGGATCGCGTCGGCGATGGCGCCGCGTTGCTGCGTATTTCGTGTTCGTTTGTCATTCTCCATGGGTGCAGAAGATAGGAAATCGGCTCCTCGGCAACAAAAGAGCGGCCGAATGGAAAAAGGCCGATCGATGACACGAGAGCGCACGGGATCAGTCGCGACGATCGCCGCCGTCATGGCGGCCATCGCGATCGTCGGATGGATGCTCCTCACGCCCGAGCGTCGTACGAGCCCGGACGGCCACGGTTCCACGATCCCGCACGGCGCAGACCCCGAAGCACCGATTCGCGGTGCGCCGCTCGTCGATGCTCGCGACGGCGACCAGGCCAGCGGCGACGGCCCTGATCACGACTCCGCGTCGGCCGCAGATCCGTCGGTCGACGCCGACTCGCGCGAGGGAGTCGCGGCTCGCGAGGACTCCGCTGCATCGACGCCCCCCGGCGCTCCGACGCGCGTCTTGTCTCCGCACTCGTTCGAACGGCTGCGCGCACTCGAAGCGACGGCACACGATCCTTCGGCGCCGCCGCCGTCCGAGAGCGATCGGCCCGCGCTGATACCGTTTTCGTTCTTGTCGTCCTTTCCGTATCGCACCCCTCAGGCCCACGAGCTCGGCGACCGTGACTTCGTCGTCGAGAACCTCGCCGACCAGATTCCACCCGAAGTGCGAGCCTGGGACGAGCACTCGATCCGCCTCTTGGGATTCATGATCCCGCTCGAGTTCGACGGTCGCGGCCGCATGACCGCGTTCATCCTCACCCAGGACCAAAACTACTGCTGCTTCGGTCAGGTCCCCGCCATGAACGCATGGGCTACCGTGAGGCTCGAACCCGGCGAGTTCGCGCAGTACCGCGCAACGGTACCCGTCGGTGTGGAAGGCACTCTCGAAGTCGGCGAAGTCATCGAGGAAGGTTGGGTCACCAGCGTCTATCGACTGCGAGCGCGTCGGATCCTGTCGATGGACGAACTCCTCGACGAGGTCGAACGCGAAGCGCGCACCCACGGGTCCCCGAGCGACGCGCGTTGAACGAACGCTACGTCGCACGACACACGGACGAATCGAAACCAACGAGGCGTCCGACGAAGACCCGACGACCGCCCCGGCCTCGAGTTCCCCTCGCGTAGGACTCCGTACGCGACCGATCGCGACACGTCGCGATTGACGGCGTGTCTCGCGCCCCCGTCATCGTTCCGTTGCGCAAACCCAATCCGCATCCACGCTTATCGGAGAACGACTCCACACCGCTCCATCCCCCGTCGAAGCTCGCCGATCGACGACGAATTTTCCGTGCATCGAAAGGCGGATTTCCACTTGTCGAAACGCGCGATTTCGACTAGACTCGCGCTTCGATCAAGGAACTTAGGAGTCTGGTGGATGAATACATCCCCTCGCCGGTCGGCCTCGCGGCAATCGTCCGATTCAGGACGAACGTATGTCGAGACCGATCTCTCACCGGCAAACCGTCGACCTTCGGCCCAAAGTCCGTCTATGCCAAGACTGACTTCGTCGTGTCGCACATTCCGGGGAACATCCTCCACTACATCCTGCAAGCATTTCTGAGCGACTGGTTCCCGCAGATTCCGCGCGTTCAGGAAAGGAGGCCTGGGGGCTAACAGAACGTTGAACCCAAGCTACATGCTCGTGTGGTTTCGTGTCGCTTTTGTGATGCGGACCACCAACCCATGCAAGGTGAAGATAGGTAGGAGGAATTTCAACAATGCGTAAGGTTGCTCTCTTTGCAGTCATCTGCGTCGCGTGCTTCGGCATGACCGCCATGGCTCAGCAGAACGCGCTCACGTCGGCGCTCGATTCCCCGATCAAGATGGAAGCCGAAAGCTACTCCGCGAACGAAGCGATCCTCTGCACGCTCGCGCTGCCGGCGAGTGCCGCCCTGTTCGGCACGGACTACGACGGCTCGACCTTCATCCAGAACGAACTGTTCTCGCCGTTCCGCGTCTTCTCGTTCGACGAGAACTGCGCCCCGATCTCGACCTGGTCGACGGCGGGTGTCGCTGGCCTGACGGCGACGGGTATCGGCTACCCGAACGGTACGGGCGGCACGACGTACTGGATGTGCGATCCGTTCGGTGGCGCGACCATCACGGAGTACGGTGTCGGTACGGGTATCGCCACGGGTAACGTCCTCGCGACGCCGGCCGGTGGTTCGGTCTGGGGTGGCCTGGTCGTCGACAACAACCAGGCGGGCGAAATCATGTGCATCAACGAAATCGCCCTCGATTCGTACACCTGCATCGACGCCGCTGGTGGCGGTACGGTCATCTGCTTCTACCCGAACGCCGACAACTCGGGTGGCGCCGGCGCCTTCGGTAACGGCATCTCGGACGCTGTCGCGCCTGGCGATTGCTCGGGCCAGACGCTCGTCATGCCGACCGGTACGATCACGGAAGCTCAGGTCACGCGCGCCGGTCAGTACGACTGCTCGGGTGCCGATCCGGCCTGTACCGATCGCTGGGACTTCGCGATCACGGCCTCGACGTTCATCAACGGTGTTGCCGAGTACATGTCCACGGGCGGCGACCGCAACCTGATGTGCGCGGACAACGTCACCTCGACGATGTTCAACCTCGGCCAGCCGGTCGGGATCGCCGATTGCCAGGACATCGATGCCGACATGGACGTTGTCTGGGTGAACGGTAGCCAGGGTGGCGGCGACTTCGCCGTCGACGTCAACACGGCCGGTAACCTCTCGGTCGGTATCCAGAAGACCG
>JAUIME010000636.1 GCA_030433195.1 bacterium | reverse complement strand
GAACGCGGACACCTGCGGACGCACGAGACGGATCGCGATCTCGGCCACGACGAGCGCGATCCCGAGCGACACCGCGAGCGCGACGAGCCGAAACCCGACGAACCGAAGCCCGGCTCGTCGTCCTGAGCGCGGCGCGGACGACATCGTCTCAGACCGTGACGGGATCGATCTTGTCGGGGTCGACCTCGAGCTTCTCGATGGCTTTGGCGACGTCCTTCGCGGGGATCGTGCCGTCTTGCGAGAGCTGGTAGAGCGCCGCGATCACGATCGACTCGGCGTCGACTTCGAAGTAGCGGCGAAGCGCCGGACGCGTGTCGCTGCGGCCGTAGCCGTCGGTCCCGAGCGAGGTCCACGAAGCCGGCACCCAGCGCGACACCTGATCGGCCATGAGCTTCATCCAGTCGCTCACCGCGATGACCGGCGCGTCGCTGCCGCCGAGCACTTCGGTCACGTACGGCACCTTCGGCTTGGCCGTCGGGTGCAGTCGATTCTCGCGTTCGCACGCGAGCGCGTCGGTGCGCAGTGCCTTGTAGCTCGGGGCGCTGTACACGTCGGCCGCGATTCCGAAGTCGTTCTCGAGCATGTCGCGCGCCTTCAGCACCTGGAGCATGATGGAGCCGCTGCCGAGCAGTCGCACCCGCTTCTTGGCGCGCGACTTCGACTTCTCGAACAGGTACAGACCCTTCAGGATGCCATCTTCGACGCCCTTCGGCATCGCGGGCATCGCGTAGTTCTCGTTCTGCAGCGTGATGTAGTAGAAGACGTCTTCTTCGTCGCGGTACATGCGTCGGATGCCTTCCTCGACGATGATCGCGATCTCGTAGGCGAAGGCGGGGTCGTACGCGAGGAGGTTGGGGATCGCGGTGGCGAGCACGTGGCTGTGGCCGTCTTCGTGCTGGAGCCCTTCGCCGTTGAGCGTCGTGCGCCCGGCGGTGGCGCCCATCATGAAGCCGCGGCCGCGCGCATCGCCGTGCAGCCATACTTGGTCGCACGTGCGCTGCAATCCGAACATCGAGTAGAAGAAGTAGAAGGGGATCATCGCCTCGCCTTGATTGGCGTGCGACGTGCCCGCAGCGAGGAACGACGCCATCGCGCCGGCTTCCGTGATCCCTTCCATGAGCATCTGTCCGTCGGTGCTCTCCTTGTAGTAGAGCAGCATTTCCTTATCGACGGGCTCGTAGTTCTGGCCGACCGGCGAGTAGATGCCGACGCTTCGGAACAACGCTTCCATTCCGAACGTCCGCGCTTCGTCGGGGATGATCGGCACGATACGCTTGCCGATTTGCTTGTCCTTGAGGAGCTTGGTGAGCAGTCGGACGGCGACCATCGTCGTCGAGACCTGTTGGTCCTTCGCGGTGCCGGTCGTGAACTCTTCGTAAAGGTCGCGTTCGGGTACCGTGATCGACGTCGACTGGGTGGTGCGCTTGGGAAGGCTGCCGCCGAGCGCGCGTCGCCGCTCGAGCATGTACTCGATCTCTTCGCTCTTCTCGCCCGGGTGGTAGAAGGGCAGGTTCTCGAGATCCTTGTCGGGCACTTCGACCTGGATGCGATCGCGGAACGCGCGCAGCTCGTCCATGTCGAGCTTCTTCGCGTTGTGCGTCGTGTTCGCGCCCTGGAATCCGCCGAGCGTCCATCCCTTCACGGTGTGAGCGAGGATCACGGTGGGTACACCCTTGGTCTCGACGGCGCGCTTGTACGCGGCGTAGATCTTCGTGAAGTCGTGACCGCCTCGGCGCATGTGATGGAGCTGTTCGTCCGAGAGGTGCGAGACGAGGTTCTTGAGCTTCGGTTCGCGGAAGAAGTGGTCACGGATGTAGGAACCGGGTGACACCGAATACTTCTGGAACTGACCGTCGGGCGTTTCGTCCATGCGTGTGACGAGGAGTTGATCGTCGTCGCGCGCGATGAGTTCGTCCCAGCCGCGACCCCAAATGACCTTGAGCACGTTCCATCCCGCACCCTTGAAGCGCGACTCGAGCTCTTGGATGATCTTGCCGTTGCCGCGCACCGGGCCGTCGAGGCGTTGCAGGTTGCAGTTGACCACGAACACGAGGTTGTCGAGCTTCTCGCGGGCCGCGAGCGACAGGCCGCCGAGCGCTTCGGGCTCGTCGGTCTCGCCGTCGCCGACGAAGCACCACACGCGCGAGTTCGACGTGTCGGTGATACCGCGGTTGTGCAGGTAGCGGTTGAAGCGCGCGAGATAGATCGCCGAGAGCGGGCCGAGCCCCATCGACACCGTCGGGAATTCCCAGAAATCGGGCATCGTGCGCGGGTGCGGATAGGACGGCAGTCCGTTGTTCTCGATATCGCGGCGGAAGTGGTCGAGCTGGGTCCCGCTCAAGCGTCCTTCGAGAAACGCGCGGGCGTAGATTCCCGGCGAGCCGTGTCCCTGGAAGAACACGTGATCGCCCGACTCGCCTTCGGCGTCCTTGCCGCGGAAGAAGTGGTTGAAGCCCACCTCGTAGAGCGACGCTGCCGACGCGTAGGTCGCCATGTGCCCGCCGAGTCCGGGGAAGCGGATGTTGCCGCGCATGACCATCGCGACCGCGTTCCACCGAATGATGCGTCGGATGCTGCGCTCGATGCGCTCGTCGCCCGGATAGGCCGGCTCTTCCTCGGGCGGAATCGAGTTGATGTACGGCGTCTGCACGAGCAGCGGCAGCCCGATGTCGAGCATGCGCGCTTTCTGTAGAAGCGTGCGGATCAAAAAGCGCGCGCGGGCGGAGCCCTCTTCGCGGTTGACCGCTTCGATCGAGTCGAGCCACTCTCGGGTCTCGGCTGGATCGATGTCGGGAAGTTGGTCACTGCGAACAGGTTGGGCCGTGGGCGTGATCATCGGGATCCTGTCTCCTGGGATAGCGAACGACGGGCTACGAGAAGGCGTCATCTTACCTTTCCGCGAACCGGAGTCGCCACCGCCGCAGGCTGCGCTTTCGACCCGGATCGGGGTCGCTCGGGCGGGTGCGCGGCGCCGTCCGGCGAGGTCTGGCGGGCGTGGAAATCACGGCCGAAGGCGGGGCTAAACATTCTGGCCCCGGACGTCCGATAGGTCGCGAAGTCGGGAGCCGAGATCTTTCGGAGTTCCCGCCCGGATACGTGGATCAACCGAAATCGAAACGTCGTTACGAGGTTGGGCGGTCATGGGAACCACGGCATCGACTCGGCGCGTGCGAAAGAGCCGCGCTCGGCAAGCGAAGGTCACGAAGCGGACGCTCGGCGTCATTCCCTTTTCGGTGTCGCACGAGCGATCCGAGCTGCGCGAGTTCGAGGCCGTTCTCGTCTACGGAATCCAAGAGCTGATCGGACTGCTCGGCAAAGCGCAGATCACGGATCTCGCGCCGTGCTACCCGGCGGACGAGCTCGCTCGCCGACGCGATTCCGTCGCGGTGGCGGACACGCGGGATCTCCTTCGTTCGGCCGATGCGTCGGGCTTGCTCACGGGCCGCATCGAGGCCGACGTCCACGAGAAGACCGATCGGAT
>JAUIME010000019.1 GCA_030433195.1 bacterium | reverse complement strand
TGCTGCCCGCGAAGTAGTCGTAGACGATGCCGAAGTCACCGTTCTTCGGGCCGTAGGTGAGGACGCTGATCGTGTCGCCGGCGTTGGCGTTGGCCGGTCCGAGGATCTCGCCATGGAAGCCCAGTCCGTCGACGAGCGTGTCGGATCCCGAGGGCGTTTCGACGCTGACGTTGACCGTTTCGATCTTGTCACCGGGCGGAACGCCGGCGATCAGGGTCGTCGAGTCCACGACGATCAAGGACGTCGCCGGGACGCCGTCGAAGCGCACGATCGACGAAGCCGTGAAGTTCGAGCCCGTGATCGTGACCGGCAGTCCGATGTTGACGCGGATCGACGAGGGCGAGACCGAATCGACTTCGGGCGGCGCGGGGAGTGGAGTGTCGAGAACGGCTTGGTACGCGTTCACGCGGCCCCAGCCCATCCACTGGTCCCAGCCGGGCGGGTCTTCGGCGGGCGGACCGACCTCGTCGTCGGCGCTCTGCTCGAGGATGTCTTCGACTTCTTGGTACGAGAGGTTCGGGTTCACCGACAGGATGAGCCCGACGACGCCGGCCGCTGTCGGGCAGGCGGACGAGGTGCCGTTGAAGCTGCCCGTGTAGCCGCCGCCGATGCTCGTCGTCGTCATGATGACGCCCGGCGCGACCACGTCGAGCTCCGCGCCGTAGTTCGAGCCCCAGGGCTCGCCGTCGCAGGAACCCGGGTTCTTGCGTTCGTCGCACGGACTCGACGCGCCGATGGCGAGCGTCGAAGCGTAGAGCGCGGGGTAGTCGACCGCACCGTTGCCGTTGCCCGAGGCCACGAGGATCGGCACGTCGTTGTCGAACGCGTTCTGGCACGCGGCCTCGACGGCCGCGAAGCTTCCCGACGACATGCGCCAGCTGTTGCTGAGCACGAGCCGCAGTTCGGGGTGGCTGGCTTGGTACGCGACGGCGTAGTTGATCGCGTCGGCGCGGTTGTCGTTCTGCCCCGACGAGAGGTTGATGCGCAGCACGATGAGGCTGCAGTCCGAGCACGTGCCCGCGACGCCCTGGTTGTTGTCGGTCTCGGCGGCCGAGAGACCCGCGCACGCCGTGCCGTGGCCCGATGCGTCGTCCGGGTCGGTGTTCGCGCCTTCCGCGAAGTTCCAGTCCTCGCCGTTGCGCGGAACGAGCTTGTTCACGAGGTCCGGGTGATCCTGGTCGACGCCCGTGTCGATGATGACGATGACGACGTTCGGGTCGCCCGTCGTGATGTCCCACGCGTCTTCGGCGTTGACGTCGGCGCCCGAGACACCGCCGGTCTGCCCGGTGTTGTTCAGGTGCCACTGGCTACCGTACGAAGGATCGTTCGGGACGTAGAGCGCGTCGTCGAAGCCCATCATGCTCTCTTCCGAGAACCAGACGAGTTCGTTCGCGTTCATGGCGCGGATCGCCGCATAGAGTCCCGTCGACTCGGGAAGCGTGATCGTGTAGTAGCCGGGCGTGCGGTTCTTCTTGACGATCTCGGAACCGAAGTCGGCGATGATGCTTTCACATTCGTCCGACTCGAGGCCGGGCATGAACTGCACGGTCATCTGGCCCGCGATCGTGTACTGCGGGAAGCCTTCGTTGTCGAGCAGCAGCGGGCGCGCGTCGACGACGATCGATTCGCCGGCGAGACGGTCGGACGCTTCGCGAGCGGTGAGACCGGCGGTCGTCAGATACACGCCGACGTCGACGCTGTTGTCGCTCGAGTGTTCCTCGGAGAGACCGAGACGGCGCGTCGCTTCGGAGCGAGCGACCATCGAAGAGTCGGCATCGAAGCGGACGAGAACGCGGTTTCCTTCTTCCGAGAACGTCCACTCGAGGCCGCTGTACTTGCAGACGAAGCGATCGACGATCGGCGAGTCTGCGGATACGTGCCCGGCGACGATCGTCCCGAGGACGAGCGCGATCGGCAAGGCGGCGATGACGAGGGTCTTGCGCATGAAAATGAGCTCCTGGCTTGTTCCCTGCGTTGACGGATTCGTGGTCCCGGAGGACCGCTGATGATTTCGACGTCGATGCGAACGGTCGTGCGGACCGCGGAGCATCGAGGAATGGCGTCGGCGGAGAACTCCACGTGCGAAGCGGGGGCCGCAAGCGGGCGGCGGAGGCCTCGAGGTTCAGCGGAGCGTCGTCGCGACGACGCCGTGAAGGTAGGCGGGTGCTCTGATCGGTGAGGCTGATTCTAGTCGATCGCGGCGAGGGTCACAAGGCTCGGCACGAGAATGACACCGTTCGGCGGGGGAGCGCGGCGTGTGCGGCGTGTGCGGCCGGTCGGCTCGAAGAGGTGACGCGGTGTCGAAAGAACGCAGCTTCTTGGCGCGAGGGCGCTACGCGACGGAGACACCGCCGCCGATGGACTGCTAGACTGCGTTGATGGCGCAATCTTCGACTCCCGGCGCGTCGGCCGAGACCTCGTCTCGTCCCGTCTGCCTCGATCCCGCTACCGCGAAGCCGCCGGCGCGTCGCACCTCCCGCGCAGCCCGATGGCGTACGTTCGTGCTCGTGCTCGTCCACGTGCTCGTGGCGATCCATATCGCGCATTGGCTCACGACGGGGAGCACGGTCTCGCCGCTCGAGCCGTCCGAAGCCATGCGATTCTCCAAGGAGAGCGTGATCAACGCGGGGCTCGTGTTCTTCGCGCTCGCGGCGCTCAGCACGCTCGTCCTCGGGCGCTTCTTCTGCGGGTGGGGGTGTCACGTCGTCGCGCTCCAAGACGCGAGCCGATGGATCCTCATGAAAGTCGGGATCAAGCCGCGGCCCTTGCGATCGAGATGGCTGGCTCTGGTTCCGCTCGGGGCGTTTGCCTACATGTTCCTGTGGCCGTTCGTCGTTCGCATCGCCCTGGGAGGTGAGCTCGGTCCCGTTGAAACGGAGATGACGACGGAGGGGTTCTGGGACACGTTCCCGGGACTCGTCGTCGGGGTGACGACGCTGTTCGTGGCCGGGTTCGTGTGCGTCTACTTCCTCGGGGCGAAGGGCTATTGCACCTACGCCTGTCCGTACGGCGCGCTGTTCGGCTTTGCCGATCGATTCGCTCCCGGCCGGATTCGCGTGACGGACGCGTGCGAACAGTGCGGTCACTGCACTCAGACGTGCTCCTCGAACGTGCGCGTCCACGAGGAAGTGTGGCGCTACGGGATGGTCGTGGATGCGGGGTGCATGAAGTGCATGGACTGCGTGAGCGTCTGCCCGAAGGAGGCGCTCTACTTCGGATTCGGGCGGCCCGCGGTGGGGGCGAAACCCGCGAAGCCCGCGCGCGGGAAACTCCCGAAGCTCTCGTTCGTCGACGAGGCGATCCTCTTGGTGGCGTTCGCGGCCGCGATGGCATGCTTCTACAAGCCGATGCCGTTCTTGTTCGCATTGGGAGTTTCCTCGGTACTCGCGCTCGTCGTGCTGCAGTGCGTGCGTCTCGCACGAGGACGCGATGTCGGCTTCGTGCGCTGGTCGTTACGCCGAGACGGTCGCTTGACGCGTCCCGGGGGTGTGATCTTCGTCGGTCTCGCGATCGTGATCGGGGTGTGGTGGCTGCACACGGGCCTGGTGCGCGTCGCACGGATCGTCGCGGAACGCGGCTACGAGAGTACGGCGTACTTGATGTCCGGAACCGACCCGTACGCGGACCCGGTGGCGTTGCAGCCCGAGGACGAAGCCGTCGTACGGCGCGCTCTCGCCGCATCGCGTTTCGTCGATACGGTCGACTTGCGACGTGACGGTACGAACGCGATCCGCTTGTCGTGGCTCTCGTGGTTGCTCGGCGACGAAGAGGCCGCGAGTCACCATCTCGAACAGGCGCTGCGCTGGTCCCCCGAGAACCGGGTCCTGCGCGCGGACGCCGTGCGCTTCTACGTCAGCCGGAACGACACGGACGCCGCGCTGCGGATCGTGCGCGAGAACGCCGACGCGGACGCCGACGGACCCGCGTCGAGGCTCCGCTACGCGACGATCCTCGCCGGATTGGGGCGTCTCGACGAGGCGGCGGGCGAGTTCACGCTCGCGCGCGAGCGCTGGCCCGACGACGAGGACGTCGCGGTGGCGTTCGGGAACTTCGAGCGGGAGCGCGGCAATCCGGATGTGGCGATCGAGATTCTCCGCTCGGCCGTCGCCGCGCGGCCGAATGCGGTGAACGCCCGGCGGGAGCTCGGCTTGGCGCTCGCGAGCGTCGGAAGGGCCGAGGAGGGGCTCGGACACGCGCTCGAGGCCGCCCGCTTGGCCCCCGAACGGGCTGACGTGCTCGCCGCGCTCGCGGCGGTCCATCTGGCGGTCGGAGAGGCCAGCGAGGCGCTCGAGCGAGTGAAGGCCGCCCTGGCCCTCGACGCCACGTCGGTCGAGGCATATCGGGTCCTTGCACGTATCCTCCATTCCCGTGGGGACTTGGAGGGATCGGCGGAAGCTCGGGCCCGGGCGGAATCCCTCTCGGCGGGCCGGGCCGGCGCGGCGTCTTTCGACATGCGGAGCGAGTGATCCCGACGCCGCGGACGCCACGGAACCGACCGAAATCGAAGGTGTGCAAACGGTTTTCGATCGGCTATAGTGGGGCTTCCACCTTCCTGGGGCAAGGAACGGGTCCGTCCGTCTCGGTCGGTTGTGGTTGCGCGACAAGCATTTCCGCTTCTCGACGCGACAGCCGCCTGTCGACGCTTCGGGCTTCGTGGAATCCGACTCACGGCGGTCACTCGGCGTCGCGAGCCGGCGGAATCCAGATGAGAGTTTCGAACCCACCGAGGACGAATCACGTGTACTCCTTGCCCTCCCGACGCGAATCCGCTCGACGTCGTCACGTCGTCGGATCCGCCGATCGGTCGCGGGGGCGGCTTCCGGCCCGGTCGGCGTGGAAGTCGTGGTGACGAGAATGGAGGCGATCGTTGCCCGGAGCCCCGGGCAGACGACGGCTACGAAACGGAGGAGATCGGATGCTGCAAGCAGGGAAGAGCTGGGCGGTGCTGTGGCTCGCCGGAGCCGTGTTCCTCGGCTTCGCGTTCACGAACGTGGCGTGGGCCGGTGAAGAGCAGAACGGGCCGGATCCCGACTGCGGAATCGAAGCATGGCAGACGGTCGGGGGCACGCTCGCCCTCGCTCCGAACGAATCGGGACTGAAGGCCCTCGGCCTCGAGCTCGTGACGCTCTCGCAGACCGACGTCGCGGCGCCGATGCCGGAGCTCACTTCGGTCTTCGCGGCGCTCGACGGGAACGGCCTCGAAGTCGTCTCGTACGACGGGCTCTTCCGAGCCGTGTATGGCGGTCGAGTCCAGAGCATCGGTGAACTCGAACTGCGTAGCGCCGACGGCGTGTCGGTCACGATCGGCGACCTGGTCGTCGAACGAGGCGACGATGCCAACCGCTGGGTCGTGCGAGACACGCTCCACACGAACGGCCGCGTCTTCGATCTACAAGCGGCAGGTGCCGTACGGCTCGATGCGGCGCGAGCTTCGTTCGATTGGAGCGGCCTCGAAGTCTTCCTCACGGACGAGTTCGCGACGCGGCTCGGAGTGAACGCGGAGGGCGCGGACGCGATCGGTGTCCTCTACTACAGCGGTTCGATCGAAAGCGTGCCCGCGCACCGCGCGTTCGAAGCGGAAGTGCAGCCGATCGCCGAATCGTCGCGTGGGGGCATCGGCCCGGACGTGATCGTCGGCGACATCTACGACCAGCGAAAGTGGGGCACGTCCGGCGGACAGTCCTCGTATTCGTTCGGCACCGAGTCGTGCAACATCGGTGACGCGACGCTCGCTTGGATCGCCGGAAACAACCTGCACCCCGTGATCGGCCAGTCGGTGTACCGCGTCGATCCGAACGAAGTTCCCGCGATCAAGCAGATCAGCCAGGGCTGGCTGAAGCACGGCTTCTGCGCGTTGAGCTTGGATCTTTGCGATTCGTGCCAGAGCGGCACGGGCTGCGAGGCTCTCGGTATCGGCTGCTCGGATCCGTACTCGGCGTTCTTGAACGGCGATCAGTCGGGTCTCGGCCCGCGCTCGGAAGTGAATGCGTCGACGGGTGTCTTCCCGTACCCGCCGGGCAACCCGCCGTACTCGGGATCGCTCGCGCGCCGCAACATCATCAACCACGCCGACATCCAGCCGGCGCAGAATCCGACGGCGCGATACTACGTCGAAGCGCACTACATCACGCAGGACGACGCGCAGTCGGGCAACGGCGACAACAACGCCTCGTGGCGACGGATCGCGTTCAACTCGTCGAACAACGTTTCGTTCGTCGGCGGTACCGTTCGCGAGCAGCCGGCGATTCGCGCGTGGAGCACGTACGATGCCGGCGCGACGATCCAAGACGTCAACGCCCCAGACGGTCGCTACGTGGTCGGCCACAAGGTCACGGACAACGGCAACGGGACGTGGACGTACGAATATGCCGTCTACAACCAGAACTCCGACGCCTCGATGCGCCGGTTCGCCGTGCCGGTCCCGGCCGGTGTCTCGGTCACGAATCCCGGCTTCCGTGACGTCGCTTATCACAGCGGCGAACCGTACTCGGGAACCGATTGGACGTTCTCGCAGGCGGGCGGTTCGGTGCAGTGGGGCACCGACCTCTTCGCGGTCGACCCGAACGCCAACGCGCTTCGCTGGTCGACGCTCTACAACTTCTGGTTCACGGCCGACACGCCGCCGACCTCGGTGAGCGCGACCGGAACGCTGTTCAAGCAGCTCGACGTGTTCAACGTGGCGGTCGACGGTCCGGATGGCCCGACGAACCCGTTCCTGCTCGAGGTCGATCTCGATTCGGCGACGACGTCGGTCGCGCGAGGTCAGCGCTTCGATGCTGACGCCATGCTGACGACCGATGCGGGCTTCCCGCTCACGCAGGTTCGATTCCAGTACACGGGCGAAGAGCCGGGTGGCGTTCCCTACGCGAACAACCCGCTCCTCGATCGCATCAAGTCGGTCCCCGGAGGCCTGCAGAAGACGCGAACGGTCAAGATCGTGATCGCGCCCGATGCGCCGCTGGGCATGCACACGTTCACGCTGAGCGCCGAACGCCTGTCGGACGGCGCCCTGAAAGAAACGACGATTTCAGTGATGGTCACGAACTGAAGCTAGAGTTCGTGAATGCGATAGGAAACAACGGCAACATGATTCGTGAGTCATGCGTCACTCGAGTCATTGACGGTCGCCGTGCCGAGCGCGGTGACATGCGTCCAGGAGAGTCGAAACAGAGAGAGAGTAGAAGGAGCTTCCCCATGCGTTTGAGTTCTTGGTTGGCCCTTCTTCTGGTGTTCGCGGTGCCGATGGCGGCGATCGCGGAGTCGGAAGAGAACGGGCCGAACGCCGGCTGCGGTGTCGAGAATTGGGACTCGGTCGGCGGCACGCTCGTCTTCGTTCCGGACAACGGTGCCCTCGCGCGACTCGGCATCGAAATTCGGGACGTCCGCACCACGGACGTGGTCGACGAGATTTCGAGCCTGTCGACGGTCTTCGCCGCGATGGACATGCCCGGCCTCGGCATCGTCGCCTACGACGGCATCTTCCGTGCGTTCTCGGGCGGCTACGTCCAGACGCTCGGGGGCCTGACGCTCGCGACGGAGCAGGGCGCCGCCGCGATTGGCGACTGGCGCATCGAGCGCAACGAAGATCCCAGCTCGGGTACGCGCTGGGTCGTCGTCGACACGAAGAACGACACGGGCCGCGCGTTCGAGCTCATGCCGAGCGGTTCGGTCAACTTCAGTCGCGACGCGAAGGAACTGCGTTGGAACGGTCTCGAGGTCTACCTCACCGATGCCGTCTCGCAGCGCCTCGGCGTCGAAACGCACGATCCGATCGGTCACCTGTTCTTCCGCAGCACGATCACGCCGGGTTCGGTCGTCGACGACTTCAAGACCGAAGTCGCGCCGGCCCCGACGTCGCGCGGCGGCATCGGCCCGGACGTCATCGTCGGTGACATCTACGACGACATCCGCTACTCGACGAACGCCACGCAGTCGTCGTACGCGTTCGGTACCGAGTCGTGCAACATCGGCGACGAAGCCGCGATCTGGGTCGCCAACACGAACCAGCACCCGGTCATCGGCCAGTCGGTGTACCGACTCGTCGACGGTCGCTTCGAAATGCTCGGCATGGGCTGGCTCAAGCACTCGTTCTGCGCGATCGACCTGAGCCTCTGCGAGCCGTGCAACGACCTGTGGGGCTGCGAGCGCCTCAGCATCGGCTGCTCGGACCCGTACTCGGCGAGCCTCAACGGTAGCCAGAGCGGCCTCGGCCCGCGCTACCAGGTCAACGCCGCGACGGGCTTCTTCCCGTATCCGCCGGCCAACCCGGCCTACTCGGGTGGTTTCGCGCGACGCACGATCCTCCAGAACTCGGAGATCCGTCCGTCCGAGAACCCGGGCGCGCTGTACTTCGTCGAAGCGCAGTACGTGACGCCGGACGACGCTGCGGCTGGTAACGACAACAACAATACGTCGTACCGTCGCATCCAGTTCAACTCGAGCCTCAACGCCTCGTTCGTCGGCGCGACCGTCCGCGAGCAGTCGGCCATTCGCGCGTGGAAGACGCAGATCCCCGACGTCGAGCTGACGACCGTCGACACCGACGGCCAGATCATCATCGGCTCGAACGCCACGGACCTGGGTAACGGCACGTGGCGCTACGATTACATGGTCTACAACAAGAACTCGCACAACTCGATCCGCTCGTTCCGCGTCGACATCCCGTCGGGTGTCAACGTCAGCGACCTCTTCTTCCGCGACGTCGACTACCACAGTGGTGAGCTCGTCGACGGCACCGACTGGAGCGTCACGCAGACGGGCAGTGCGGTGAAGTGGGAGACGGAAACGCTCGCGGAGAACGCGAACGCCAACGCCATCCGCTGGTCGACGGGCTACTCGTTCGGCTTCGTTGCGGATACCGCGCCGGGTAACGGCACGGGTTGGTGCGAAGAGTTCCGCGTCGACAACGAGTTCCGCGCGTTCGTGAAGGGCCCGAGCGCCCCGAGCAACCCGTTCCTGATCGACCTGACGCTCACGGTCGACGACACCGACGTGAGCCCGGGCGAACGTGCCATCGGTAGCGCCGGCGTCACGTACAACGGTGCGGCGGGTACGAACGTCGAGTTCCGTATCAGCATCATCGAGCCGGGTGGTTCGATCTGGGGTGGTGGCCCGATCAAGACCAAGACGAAGTTCTTGGCCCCGGGCTTCTCGCGAATGGACGTCCCGATCCGCTGGCGCGTCCCGGTCGACGCGACGCTTGGCGGCTACGAGTTCCTCATCGAAGCCGAGCGTCCGGACAGTGCGACCGAGTCGGTCACGGCGGCCTTCGACGTCAACTGATCTCGTAGTACGCACGCAGTATCGAAGTTCCACGAGCCTCCGCGCGACCGAGCGCGGGGGCTCGTTCTACTCCGGGAGGACGTGTCAGGAGGCGCGCGGCACGAGCCGGCGAAGGGTGGCGAGGAGGTCGCCGGCGAGGCGCAGCTCCAGGTCGCGCGGGTGGATGGCGACCCGTACGAGGCCCCTGAGTCGTGCGGCGGCGAGATTCGCGGTGTTGAGGGCGCGTAGCGCGAGTGCTCGAATCGCCGTGTCGGCCTCGTAGCCGACGAGCGGTTGGCGGTCGAACCGATTCTCGACGTTGTCGTAGACGCCCGTGAGACTCTCGTAGCGACGAAACGGGAGGGTCGCGAGCGTCGATCGACGGATGGTGCCCATCGCCCAAGCGGGGGGCACGTAGAGGCTCGGCGCTCCGAGCTCGTGCTCGCGGAACCACGCGTGGCAGCGTGTCACGAGGTCGGCGATGCCCGTTTCGTCGAGGGCGAGGTGCTCGGCGACATCGCGCGACAGCAGCCACCCGTGCAAGCGGTGCCGCAGCCCACGCACGTGGCGCGCGCGATGAACGTCGCCGTGGCCCGCGAGTTCGTGTCCCGCCGCACGCCAGCCACGAAGCCGCTCGACTTCGTCGTGCTTCCACGGGAGCCCAGGAACGACGAGGAGCGTGACCTGCGCGACGCCGAGCTCCATGAGCCGATCGAGGATCGACTGGGTCGCGTCGAGCGTCGACGGCATCACGTCGTGGATCGAGACGACGGCTTCGACCCGGGCCGCGCTTTGCGTCGCGACGTTCACGGCATGGCGTTCCGGCAGGGGGCGAGGATTTCGATCCACTGTTCGGTGTTGCGTTCGGCGAACGCGACGGCGGCCTCGCGCGCCCGTGTGGCGCGAGTCATCCGTTCGTTCGGATCGAGGCGCTCGATTCGAGTCACGGCGTCGGCGAGCGACTCGCCCTCGGAAACCACGTGGATCGCGCTCTCGAGCTCGGGCCAGTCGAGAATGCCGCAGCGAGCGGAGACCAGGACGGCTCGAGCACGCGCCATCGCTTCGAAGGCGGCGGTACCGAAGGATTCGACCGACGAGGGCAGTACGAACACGTCGCAGGAGTCGACGAGCTCGCGCATGTCGCGACGCGGCACCCAACCCAGACACCGAACATTGCCGCACGTCGAGGCTTCGCGCTCCACGGTCGAACGCAGCGGCCCGTCGCCTGCAATGCAAACCTCGAGGTCCGGGCGCGCGCGGGCGAGCTCGAGTACGGCCGCGACGTTCTTCTCGGGTGCGAGTCGTCCCGCGAACAACACGCGACGCAAAGGGGCCGTGGGGTCGGCGGATGCGCAAGGTTCGAGGAACGTGGGCGCGATCGGGGTCCCGACGAGAATGACGTTCGCGGCTCCCGTGCGCGTTGCGATGCCGGCCATCTCGTCGGAGTTCACGAGAACCGCGTCCGCCGCTTCGAAGAGGTGGCGATGCTTGCGTTCGAGATACCGATGCGCGGCGCGGCGGAACCCGCGCGACCAATACAGTTCCGCGAGTTTCTCGAAGTGCGTGTGAAAGCCGACGACCAGGCGTAGACCGTGGCGGCGAGCCATCTTCATTCCGAGCATGCCGAACGGACCCGGGGTCGCGACCACCACGGCATGCGGGCGCACGTCGCGAATCGCCGCGCGGGCGCGCCGGAAGGGCGGGCCGTGCAGCCGTTGCGTGCGATCGCCCGGCATCGGCAGCGAGAACCAGCCTCGCGACTCGTCGGTCGACGGCGGGCAGAGCAATTCGATGCGTTGCACGCGCGGGGCGAGATGGCGCTCGAGGTCGCGGTAGTACGTGCCGACCCCGTTGCGCTCCGGGATCGCGTCCGAGACGACGAGTACGCGGAGCGCTTGGGTCGTGGCGCTTCGTGCCGCGGGCTTCGCGTCGCCCGGTCGGAATCCGGGTTCGGATACGAGTCGGTCGGACTCGGGGCGTTCGGAGTGTGCGATGCGGTTCACGGTCGAGGAGCCTCCCGAAGAACGAGCTTCGTGGCGGGTGAGGCGCGGTCGGGCGTCGCCGACCTCGCGAGGGCCTCGAGTCGACGAGCGGCGGCGCCGCACGCGCGCTCGACGTCGGTTGGCGTCAGCCCGAAGGAGGCGAGGTCGTGGCTGTGCGTCGAGCGAAAGCGCCGCGAGCGTTCGGCCGCGCGCGCGAGCGACGCATCGAACGGAGCGCGGACCGGCAGGTCGAACTGTGCGTACGCGTCTCGGACGATCGTCTCGAGTCTCTCCCGAAGATCTTGCGGCCGCACGACTCGAATCTTCGCCTCGGGACGTGCCGCGATCGTCGTCACGATGTGCTCGTAGTAGAACGCGAGTGTTTCCACCATTCGGTCGCGGACGCGCGGTTCTCGGGCGCGCTCGCCCATCAATCGGAGCCCACCGTCGATCGAGCTCAGCTGCGAGGAGACCGTCTCGAGCGGATCGCGCGTACAAACGAACACGCGAGCGTCGGGGAACGTGTCGAGCAACGAACCGAACATCGGTGGAAACGACGCGTTCTTGGAGAGGAGGCGACGCTCGGTGCCGTGCGCGTAGAGGTGACGGCGAAGGCAGCTCTCGTAGAACGCGAGAATGGCCCGTCGTTCGCGCTGCGGGACGTCGCGGTCGAAACGACCGAGACGCCAAATCGATCGGGCGTGGGTGAAGGGGACGACGAGGATGAACGCCGCGAGGATGGGGAGCAGCGCGAGGTAATCCTCTTCGGGCTCCGACAACGTCATGTCGTGCACGCCGGCCAAGCGCGAGAAGACGCACGCCTCGAGGCGGCGAATGCACCACGCGCCAGGCCCGCCGATCTTGCGATCGAGCCAAGCGAGCGCGGCGACCGCGCGGCGTTCGGTCACGGACGGTGCGAGCAGGCATTCCCAGGTCGAGAAGGTTGTCGTCGTCGAGTCGGCGGCGAGGACGCGATGAAGGAACGTCGTGCCGCTACGAGGAACGCCCACGACGAACATCGGCGCTTCGATGCGCACGCTGCGATAGCCGCGGAAGAAGATCTCGTCGAGGAAGAAGCCGAGCCAGTGGACTGCCTGAAGTAGCGCAAATCCGGGCAAGAACACGGTCAGAACGACGACGCGTTGCAACCATCGCCGTACGGTGTCGCCGCGCCGCGGCACGAACGACGTGATGCCGAGAACGAGGAACCGGAAGATGGAGTGAACGAAGAGACGCGGCAACGGATTCGCTTTCGGTATCGGCGTCGTGCTCGGATCTTCCCGTCGAAATGGCACGCGACGGCGTGCGCACGGGATGCATTGTCGCGGACTTCGTGAGGAGACCATGAGGGGATTGTCGGGCGAAGCAACCGGCGGGGATCTCAAGCTAACGACCGGACACGTCGCTTGCGACACGCTCGGTTGCAACTCCCGCTGCTGGGAACACCTGCGTCGCTTCGCATGATGTTTCCTGAATCATGGGTGCTAACGAGAATCTCTCGTGGGTCTCACAGCGGTTGTCCGATCAAAGATAGTACAAGGTCGCATCTCGAGGCGGCGATCGACGGGATCGCGCCTGCTCGTGAACCGGGCGAACGGAGTGACATCGATGAACGCGCCGGCGCGATACCGAACGATCTGGATTTCCGACGTGCACTTGGGGACGCGTGAGAGTCGTGTCGACTTCTTGCTCGACTTCCTCAAGCACAACGAATCCGACTACCTGTACCTCGTCGGAGACATCTTCGACGGTTGGGCGTTGCGGCGCTCGTGGTACTGGAATCAGGATCACAACGACCTCGTTCAAAAGGTCCTTCGCAAGGCGCGCAAAGGCACCAAGGTCGTCTACGTTCCCGGCAATCACGACGAGTTCGCGCGTCAGTTCCTGCCGCTCGGGCTCGGACGTATCGACATCCTCGACCGGGTCGTGCATACGACGGCCGACGGGCGCCGGTTGCTCGTGCTTCACGGAGACGAGTTCGACTGCGTCGTGATGAATGCGCGATGGCTCTCGCTGCTCGGGTCGTGGACGTACGTGCGCGTGCTGCGGCTCAATCGCTGGTTCAATCGCGTGCGGCGCTGGCTGGGCATGCCGTACTGGTCGCTCTCCGCGTACCTGAAGCACAAGGCCAAGCGCGCCGTGCAGTACGTCGCCGACTTCGAGAACGTCCTCGCCAACGAGGCGCGACGTTCGGGGGTCGACGGCGTCGTGTGCGGACACATCCATCATGCCGAGATGCGTCAGTTCGACAACGACGTGCTCTATGCGAACTGTGGCGATTGGGTGGAGAGCTGTACGGCGCTCGCCGAGCGAATGGACGGGACCCTCGAGATCCTCCGCTGGACCGAGGTCGCGGGCCGCGAGTCGACGCCGGCCGCTCCGAGCGCTCACCGGCTCAAGGCGTCGCGCAAGATCGCGCCCGTGTAGATCGCGTTCGGGACGATCTCGCATTCGGCGAGGCATCCGGGGCACCCGCGCACCCAACGACGCTGCTCTTCGGCGGCTGCGCTTTCCCAGACCTCGTCGAAGGATCGACTCCTTAGGTTGCCGACGACCTTGCCGTTGAACTGGCACGTGGGAACGTCGCCGTTCGGCAGAAGTCGAAGGTGCGACGAGAGTGCCACGCAACGGCTGAATCGCGCGGACTTGCCCACGAGTCGATCGCGGACACTGCGCGTGTAGAAACGCTTCGCCGCGCGATTCGAGAGCGGGAGGTCGCGCAGGTCATCCTCGACCTCGTCGAGGAATCGATGGATCCACGCCTCCGACAGCGGCCCGAATGGGTGGTGGGATCCCGAGCCCGCGAACTCGATGTCGTCGCGTCCGCGCTCGACGCTGTAGGTCGCGCTCTCGTCGTACGCGAGTACGGGTTGTACGGGGATCTCCATACCGGCGAACTCGTCGCGCAGGAGTCGGTAGTGCTCGAGTCCATCCTCGTCGAGAATCACCTGATTCACGGCGATCCGCAGATCATGCGATGCACGAAGCGGCGCGATGGCGTCGATCGTCGCTCGCACGCGCTTCCACGCCGTCGAGCGGCCGCGCACCGCGTCGTGTTTCTCGCCGAAGCCGTCGACCGACAGCAGCATTTCGAGCGGCACGCTGCGATCGCGCTCTTCGACGAATCGACGGATGCGCTCCGTGCTGAAGCCGTTGCTCGTGACGTGCAAGAACAACGGGCGTAGCTTGCGGATCGCGAGGTCGGCGATCGCGGTGAAGTCGGGGCGGAGGAACGGTTCACCGCCGCTCAGACGCACCGCGTCGAGCCGAGGAAGTTGATCGAAGACCCGGCCGATCTCTTCGAGGTCGAGTTCTTGTTGCCCGGGGATGCGCCACGAATCGCACATGACGCAGCGCGCGTTACACCGGAAGGTGACGATGTACGTGAGGAATCGCGGGCGATCGTGACTTCCCGAGCGGTTGCGCGCGATCGAACGCGCGACACCGGGAAGACGAGCCGCGAGCCGAGCGGGATTCATGCCACGGGCTCCTTGGCCGGGGGGGAGGTCGAGGGCGACCGACCGTTGTCGGGCGCGAGAGTCGGCTTCGCGTCGCGCGACGACGCGGTGCGATTCGAAACGTTCGGGCTCGCGAGCCAGGGGTCGAGCGCGGCGAGCGCCGCGTCGTTGCCGATCACTTGCTCGGGACGGATCCGGGCTCGGTAGACTTCGAGTCGGTCGAGGAACCCGCGCACGGTCGCCGTGTCGACGGTACGCATCTCGGCACGCAGTCCGCAGCCCGAACTTTCGAGGTAGTGCGCGTGGATGACTTGTTCGCGGTTTCCGGTCTCCGGGAGCGCGAGGACGGGCTTGCCGAGGTAGAGCGCCTCGCCGAGCAGCTGGTTTCCCGCCGTCGAGACGAGCGCTTCGCTCGAGGCGAGGTCGTCGACGAATCGCTGGCCGTCGATGGCGCGGAACGTCAGCGCGCCGCGCGAAGGCTGCTCGCCGAGTCCGTACACACGCACGGGTCGCCCGCACGAAGCGAGCGCATCGAGGAGCGACAGGGAAGCGTCGCGGCGCACGTAGGCGACGACGTGCCCTTCGCGCGTCGGTCGCGCGGCGCGCACGTTCTCGCGCAGCAGGACACCGACGCGAGTCACCGCATCGAAGCCGCGTCGCGGCGGCGGATGGAAGAACGACGAGACGATCGTCGCGGCCTGGCCACTGTAGTAGAGCGAGACGACGCCGCGCATCACGCGCGCGTGCGTGCGAAGCGTCGCGGGAAGCGACGCGAAGTCGCTGACGACGAGGAAGTGTTGGTGATCGAGACTCACGAACGGGACGCCGACGCGACGAGCGGCGCGGGCCAGTGCCGGTTCGAAGTCGGTGATGACAAGGTCGGGTGCTTCGCGTTCGATCTCGGCGGCGAGTCGACGCACGAGCCTGGGCAGCGCGGCGAGGTAGCGCGCGGCTTGCACCGCGGTGCGGGAAGGACTGAGTCGCCCTCGCGCATCGTAGCCGAAGCGAAGACCCGGCAGCGATCGCAGGCGATAGCCGCCGTCGCCGACGCCGTCGGCGAGCAAGTCGTAGGCGTCGCCGGGAGCGTAGAGGAGGATGTCGTGCCGATCACGCAACGACTCGACCACGGTGCGCACGCGCGTCGCGTGCCCGCGGCCTTCTCCGGCCATGCTGTAGAGGATCCGGCCCATGTCCGCCCGTTCGATGGGAGTCGGGGTGGATTCGCGATTCCCCCTCATGGTGGGTATCGGCTCTGCGTGTTTGACGCAGGCGAGCGCCGCGCGAGAATCTCGTGATGGATCCGTTCACTCGTGTTCGACGTCGACGACGAGGGAGGCCGGTGCGTCGGTGACCGCAATGCGCAAGCCGGGCGCTTCGGTCAAGAGCGAGACCTCGCGTACGTTGATCGCGCCGAACGCGAAGCGGCCTTCGCCGTCGCTCTCGGTGAAGGCGGGCGGCACGCCACCGACGGGGCCGCTGGCGTGCACGAGCACGCCGGGCGCGGGGCGGCCTTCACGATCGACGACGCGGCCGACGAGCGAGCCGGCCGGGAGCGGAGCGAGGAATCGGACCGTCGCGGCGCCGTCCTCCGCGTCGAGTGCGACCGGCTCGGTCACCTGTTCGAGCAAGCCGCTCCACATCGCCCGGATACGGACGACGTGCGACGGATGGTCGACGATGACTCGGACGCCGCCTTCGAACGGATCGAAGACGTCGGCGGAGAGCGGGAGCCAACGACCCTGGCTCGTTTGTCGTTCGAGCGCGAACGCGAGCGGCCATCGACGATCGGGATGGAGCCACTCGTCGAGACCGGTGGCCTCGAGCCAAGTGGTTTCGGGAATTTCGAGCATGAGCGTCGCCGACTCGCCACGTTCGAAGCGGGCGCTTTGGACGAGGGTTCGTTCGGGGAGGCTCTCGTCGAACGCGGCGATGAGGACTTCGAAGTCACGGTCGACGGGGACGGCCGGCCAAACGAAGCGCCCCTCCGCGTCGGTCGACGCGTGGATCTCCGTTCCGAGGACTTGCACGAACACACCGCGTGCCGGCAACCGCGACTCTCCTGCGCGCCGTACGACGTGGCCATCGACGGGCACGGTCGCGAGCGCTTCGGGCCCGAACGAGTCGGTCGCGACGAGGGTCACGGCGGTCGTCTCGCCGGGAGTGAGATCGACGCGCAGGGTGCTCGACCGATCGTTCGCGGGCGTCTTCAAGAACACTTCGACGGCGTCGTCGGCGATCGGGGCGAACCGGACCGGACGTCCGTCGTCGAGCGCGACATCCGCGTCGCCGTACAGGACCTCGGCGAAGTCGCGGCGATCCCGAAAGAGCTCGATGGCCAGGGTATCGGCGCGGGCGCGATCGGCCGTGGTCCCCGCGCCGCTCGGCGCGTCGAGGCGTGACAGCCCGAGCCGCAGCGGAGGATGTTCGGGTTCTCGGACGACGGTCACTTCGAGCGCGGCGAGCCACTCGACGGCGAGCTCGCCGAGATCGAGCGTCGAGCCGGGGGGCGCACCGTCCGGGGCTCGCGTCGTCGAGACGGCCACGGCGAGATCGGCGAGCGCTCGGCCGCGGTAGCGGCGATCGTCGCGTGCCGGCGCGAAGACGGGACCGAACGAACCGTCGTCGCGCACGCGTGCCGTTGCGATCGTGCCGAAGCGTCGAAGGGACTCGCGCGGGATCGAGTCCGGGTCGTCGAGGGCGTTGCGTACGGATTCGTCCTCGGGATCGATGTCGCCCGCTTCGACGATCACCTCGGCGATGCGCGGACCTCGGTAGGGCGTGGTCGCGAGCCGTCCCTCGAGGAGGTAGCCGTCCGGAATCGAGAGCTCGACGTCGGCGCCGCGCGGCGTGAGGCGTTCGATCGTCGCGCTGACGATGACGTCCGCGGTGAGCGCGACGTGGGCGCGGCGGATCGACGGCGTTTCGTCGAGGACGAAGCGGCCGTCGACGTCGAGCGGGAGCCGAATCGGATCCCGACTCACGAACTCGAGCAAGACGTGTCCCGATGCGGGATGCCCGCTCGGGGAGAAGCGGACGCGGCCGCGAAGCGGTGCCGCGGGTCGCTCCGCATCGGACACGGAGGTCGCCACCGAAGGCGAGGAACCGGCGGGGGTCGGCGTCGCGCGGTGGACGGCTGCCGCGCCCGATGAGGTCTCGCCGGTCCGCCGCGTCGTGACGACGACGAGCATGGCGGCAAGCGCGACGCTAACGAGCGCGAGCGTCACGAATCGGAGGGATCGGCGTGAAGTTCGAGGTCGGGACAAGGGAATCGAGATCCGACGAAAACCGCGGCCGACGCGCCGTGAACCGAACAACGCGTCGACCGCGAGAGAGAGAGCCTTCCTAGCGCGATTCGTGAAGCGCCGCGTCGCGAGCGCTCCACGAACACGGGTCAGTCGTCGTCGCCCGACGAGTAGAGCTTGATCCAGATCGGCGCGTGATCACTCAGGTCCGATCGGAACGCGCAGAGGTTCGCGATGTAGTCACGACCGCTGCTCGAGTACTCGCCGACGTACGCGGCCTGGAACCAGAAGTGGTCATACGGGTTCGCCCAAGCGCAGCTCGAGTTGATCGTCGTATCCGCATTGACCTTGTAGGACACGATCGGCGAGACGACCGACGTGTCGGTCAGGCGATCCCAATACGAGCTCGTGGCGCTGCGATTGTGGTCGCCGAGCAGGATCACGTCCTGGTCGGATCCCGTCGACGCTTGCACGCTCGCGAACACGTCGGCGATGGCTTCGATCTCGGCGCGACGCTGGCTGGCCGAGCCCCAGATCGTGTGCCAGTTGATGATCGTGAAGTCGGCGCTCGTCGCCTTCATGCGCAAGCGGACGATCTGCGGCTCGCGTTCGAAGACGTCACCCGAGTCCGACCACACCGAGCTCGAAATGAACGAGACGCGATCCGTGCGATAGACGACCGAGTAGCGTTCCTTGTAGCTCGAGCGGCCGATCGCGTGCGTGGTCGTCGCGGTCCAGTCCTTGCCGCTGACACTCTCGAGCGCGGCGACGAACGACGTGATCGACGACGAATACATCACCTCTTGGAGCGCGATGACGTCGAGCCCGTTCGAGGCCGACGCCGACGAACCGAAGTCCTTCCACACCTGATCGGCATATCCCGACCAATCCGTCTCGCCGGACCATCCCATGTGGCGAGCGTTCCACGACTGGATGCGGGCATACGTGCCGGCATCCGCCGTCGCGACGAAGCCGAGGCCGATGACGGCCAGCACCGCCGCAGCGAGGATCGTCCGTCCTCCGTGTTCGAGAACCATGTCGTTCCCTCCCCTGATCTGTGATTCCGTTCTGCGCGAAGATCGACACGAATCGAGTTCCATGACGCCGATTCGGCGACGGTACGACACCGTCTGCGGCGGTGAGGAAAGCGCGCTTGCGTCAGGGGATGATGAGGGCGGCAGGGGTGCTGCCCGCGACGCGGCGGCAGCGGGGAGGGCGCCACGGAGTAAGGCGCTCGGCGAGTTTTTCGTGAGGTTGTCGAGGGCCGGGGTCCGGGGCCCGAAGGCCCGGCGTTCGAGGGCCGATGCGACGACGATGTGGACGCCTGCCGGAA
>JAUIME010000635.1 GCA_030433195.1 bacterium | reverse complement strand
AAAACGAACGCTTCATGACGCTGCACGTCCCGCGCGCCGGGCTCTACGATCTACGATTCGACGCGATCGAAGAAGAGCAAACGATCACGCTCCGGCACGAAGGGGGGCGAGGCCCGGTCATTCTGAAGGGACATCGCGAAGCGGATGCAATCCGAGGCACCTGGTCGTTCGGCCCGGTCGGTGGCCCCTTCGAACTCGTCCGGACCGGTCCGGGAGTCGCGCCGTACGCCGAACGCGAAGTCGTGTTCGAATCGAGCGGAACGCCACTCGCCGCGACGATCCTCTTGCCGAACGGTGAAGGGCCGTACCCCGGCATCGTCTGGACCCACGGCTCGGGAGCGATCGGACGCGCCTCGTCTACGTACGTGCGCGAGGCGTACCTGCTCGCCGAGCACGGCATCGCGTCGATCCTCTACGACAAGCGGGGTGTCGGGCAGTCGCAAGGCGACTGGAAGAGCGCGAGCTTCCAGCAGCTCGCCGGCGATGCCGTCGCCGCCGCGAAGCTCTTGCGCGAGATGCCGGGCATCGACGGAGATCGGATCGGCATCGGCGGACTGAGTCAGGGCCCGAGTTGGCTCGTGCCGCTCGCCCTCACCTCGGGAGAGCGGTTCTCGTTCGCGGTCTTGTTGTCCGCATCGGCCGTCACACCCGCGCGTCAACACGTCCACGTGGTGAAGACGCGAGTTCGCAACGCGGGCTTCGCGGAGGCCGACGTCATCCGAGCCGAACGCGTCGCAACCGCAGAGGCCGAGTACCAGCGAAGCGGCGAAGGCGCGGACGACCTCGACGCCCTGCTTCGCGAAGCCGTCGACGAGGCGTGGTTCCGGCACGCACGTCTCGCTGCTCCGCCCGTACGGCGACTCCCCGAGACGCTGCTCGGCTGGTGGAGCCTCGATCCGATCCCGCTGTGGCGCAAGGCCTCGCCGATCCCCGTGCTCGCCTTGTTCGGATCCGAAGATCCCCTCATCGACGTCGCGCGAAGTCACCGTCTGTTGACCGAGACACTCGGCGATCGATTGACGACGCACACCTTCCACGGCGCGAATCACGAACTCTTGATCGACACGGGGAGTCTTCCCGTCCTCCCGGCTCATCGCGACGCGGTCTTGCTCGACTGGATCCGGCGCGTCACCGACTCGAGGTGAACCACTCATGCAGATCGAACCCTTCGCCACCGAGCAGTTCTTCGCGCGCTACGAGTTCTCGTCCGAGCACTTGCTCGGCGTCTCGGACTGCGAAACCGTCACGGTGGCCGAGTTGCTCGCTCTCGGTCGCTCGCACGACGAGCTCGGGAAGGTCCGTCTCGGCTACACGGAGTCCACGGGAGATCCGGCGCTACGCGAAGTCATCGCCGGGCTCTACGACGACATCTCGCCAAACGACGTGGTGGTGCTCGGCTCCCCGGTCGAGGGGATCTACCTGGCGATGCGCACGCTACTCGAGCCCGGCGATCACGCGATCGTCGCGAGCCCCGCGTACGATGCGCTCTTCAATCTGGCCGCACACGTCGCGGGCCGCGCGGAGCGCTGGCCGCTACGAGCCGAGCCCGACGCGTGGCGTCTCGACCTCGAACTGCTCGAACGGCTCCTGGGGGAGGCGCCGACCGGATCGCGCCCGCTCGTCGTCGTGAACTTCCCGCACAATCCGACGGGATACCTGCCTTCGTGCAGCGAGCTCGACGCGATGCTCGATCTCGTCCGGAGACACGATGCCCGACTGTTCTACGACGAGATGTACCGCGGTGCCGAGTTCGACCCCGCCGTCGAAACGATCCCCTCGGGCGCCGATCGGTGCGAGCGAGCGATCGTACTCGGCGGCCTCTCGAAGGCCTATGGCCTGCCGGGCCTGCGCTGTGGTTGGGTCGTAATCCGCGACGACGCGATCCGCGACGCCTTCGTGAACTGGAAGCACTACACCTCGATCTGCGCCCCGGCAGTCACCGAGTTCCTCGCGCGCATCGCGCTCGAGAACGGCCCGGAGTTGCTCGCACGCTGTCGCGCCACGGTCGCCGCCAACGTCGAGCACGCGGAACGGTTCTTCGCAACCCGCACCGACCGCTTCACGTGGCGGCGTCCACGAGCCGGCTCGGTCGCGCTCGTCGGAGTCGACGTACCGTCCGCCACCGACTACTGTCACGCGCTCGCTCGCGACGCGGGAATCGTCCTGCTCCCGGGCCCGTGCCTCGGACACGACGATCACCACGTCCGATTCGGTTTCGGCCGGAAGTCGTTCCCGCGCGCACTCGCCGCGCTCGAGCGGTACCTCGACGAGACGCCCTGATACGAAGCGACCCTCTCGACGCGCGTCGAAAGGGTCGTTTCGACCGACCACGGATTCCAATCTCGATCGGAAACCGCGTCGTTCAGGGCAGGTACTCGGTCGTAGGCGTGATCTTTCGGAACTTCACGTCCTCCTTCGCGAGAAGCGAAGTCAGAACCGACTCATCGAGCTTCGCGTCCTTGGTTGTTTGCAACGCGATGTCGTCGTTGACGAAGACGTCGATGACGCCGTCCAGATCGACGAGGGCCGCACGGACCCTCTTGGCTTTGGTCGCTCAGCCGAGCCCCGTCACGGTCGCGACCCAGGCCGCCTCGGGCCGCGGCCGCGACTCGTACCCGAAGCTCTCGAGCTTCAGGTTCCGATCACCGAGCGCCTTCGCGACCTGCTTCTCGGTGACGTTCGCGCCGGGCTTCAGCGTGAACGTCGCACGTGCCCCGCTCATGTACAACGTATCGGCGACTTCCAAGCTCTCGATGGCCGCACGGGCCAGCTTCGAAGCGCTTCAACCCCCTCCCGAAGCGTCCACGACCACGAGACGCATCTCGCCGTCCGTGAACTTCGGTTTCTTCTCGACGGAGGCGCAGCCGGCGACGACAGCGCACAAGATCGAGACCCACAGGACCCTCACGGTCTGCCTCGGAATCATCGTTCCTCCTGCAAAAGAGAAGTCCGAAATGACGTACCCGAGAAGTGTACGTTCCGTCGCACACGGGTTTGTAACGAAGACGTAAACACCGGCGTCTCTGTTAACAGCTCGTAGGATTCGGGCTAACCCTGTCGTTTCGTGGCGGGTGACTTCTTCGAGGAGGACTTCTTCTTCGCAGGCGACTTCTTCGACGGAGCCTTCTTCTTCGCAGGCGACTTCTTCGACGGGGCTTTCTTCTTCGCAGGCGACTTCTTCGAGGACGACTTCTTCTTCGCGGGCGACTTCTTCCGGGCGGTCGCTTTCCCGCCGACGCTCAATGCGTAGCTTTCGTCGAGCCACTTCTCCCAGATCGACTTCGGGATCGGCTTGTCCGCCGTGAATCGCGTCGTCACCCATGCGGTCGAGCCCGCTTCGTAGCGGTCGGGCTCTCTCGCCGCGAGCTTCTCGGCCTGCGCTCGCGAGTCCTTCAGCTTGAACATGGCCTTGTATCGCCCGCCCTGCATCCCGATGAAGAGAAACGCCCCTTTCGCAGTCTTGAACGACGTCTGCGTGCACG
>JAUIME010000018.1 GCA_030433195.1 bacterium | reverse complement strand
CAGGTTCACGAGGCCCGATACGAATCCGACGGCCGCCGCGTCGCCGAGTCGACCGCCGCGTCGCGCGGCACTCGCACCGCCGCAACCGAGCGCGACGACGAGGAGCCCCAGGACCACGGGGCTCGGCACGAGCACGGGCGGGATCCGGCACACGTACCCGATCGCCCACATCGCGACCGACGTCCCCATGCCGATCGTCACGATTCGCCACCGCCCCGCCGGGTTGTTTGCAGCGTCGATCATGGCTCTCACTCCTGCTCGTAGGTCTCGAAACCGGTGCCACGATCAGAGAATAGCGTGCGATCGACCGACTTTCGACTGCGACAACTCGTCGCGTGAACATTTTCGGCATCCGGCCCGGCAAGGTACGCTGCCGACCATGTCGAACCCTCATGACGAAGCCCCCGAATCGACGGCATCCGACGCCGCGAAGAACGCTCCGCACGGCGCGATCGAGTCGACCGATCGCCTGCGCGTCGTCGCCGCGATCGTCGTCGCGGACGATGGTCGCATCCTCGTAACGCGACGCGCTCCGGGTGAACGACTCGCGGGCAAATGGGAGTTTCCGGGCGGCAAGATCGAACGAGGCGAATCGCCGGAAGCTGCGCTGTCACGCGAGATTCGGGAAGAACTCGGTATCGAGATCCAGGTCGGTTCGTTCGTCGCGAAGAGTGTGTTCGACGACGCGCGACTCTCGATCGAACTGCTCGCGTACGAGGCGCGTCACCTTTCGGGATCGATCGAATTGAGCGTCCACGATCGCGCCGAATTCGTCACACGCGCCACGCTTCGCGACGTCGACTTCGCACCCGCCGACATCCCGATCGTCGACGTGTTGTGCGACCGCGAGTAACGCTTCGAACGTGCACGCGCGACATGTTTCGCCGCACGAAATGCGCGCGCACGCAGAGATCTCGCTCAACGAAGCCGTGCACGCGTCCGATAACGATCGATACAACCCATGTGACCCGCCGGATGAACACATCTTGACCCAATGTGGCGTCCGGCGGGTTGCACCCCGCGCCGCTCCCTCCCCTCTCGCTTCTACTCACCCTTCACGACGCCATGCGAACCCTTCGTTCGCAACGCGCATCATCGCAGCTTCGCTCCGGCTCGCACTCGACGACTCGCGCTCGACGGGGCCGATTGCGATACTCGCGACCATGAACGATCTCTTGCATCTCACTCCCGAAGCGTTCGTCGCGTGGCTCTCGCGCGAGAACATCGATCGGTTTTGGCTCGCGCCCGACGAGACGGGTCGCGTCGTCGCCTCGGACGATCGACTCGAACCGCTCGCCGCATGGATGAACACCGACGACCGCGACGTCGATGCGCACGAAGGCGTGTTCGTCGCGCTCGGCCCCGAAACGGGAACGCTGCTCGGGGCGTTCGTACATCGCACGTCGCGCGGCCAGGCTGCGGGCGGAGTGCGCAACTGGGCGTACGCATCCGTGCTCGACTTCGTCCGCGACGGACTTCGCCTCTCCAAAGGGATGACGCAGAAGAACGCACTCGCGGGGCTGTGGTGGGGCGGCGGCAAGGGGGTCATCGCGCGTGGGTCGGGCGGGCCTGCCGATCCGGCAGCCGATCGCGTGGCAGAGCGACGGCGACGCATCTACGAAGAGTACGGCACGTTCATCACGTCGCTGCGCGGCTGCTACGTGACAGCCGAAGACGTCGGCACGAACGTCGACGACATGGCCGCGATCTTCGCGCGCACGCGATTCACGACGTGCATCCCGCACGAGCTCGGCGGCAGCGGCAATCCGTCGGCGCCGACGGCCCGCGGCGTGGTGTGCGGCATGCGCGCCGCGCTCACGCATCTCGGTCGCGGTCCGCTCGAAGGCAAGACGGTCGTCGTGCAGGGGCTCGGTCACGTCGGCGAAGCGCTCGTCGGCTACCTGCGCGACGAAGGCGTCGGGCGCATCGTCGCGAGCGACATCGACGAGGAGCGCGGCGCGCAGGTGCGCGCGCAGTTCCCCGACGTCGACCTCGACGTGAGGATCGTCGCGCGCGACGACCTGTCGATCTTCGCCGAGCCGGCCGACATCCTCTCGCCGAACGCGACCGGCGCCGTCTTGAACGCGCAGACCATCCCGACGATCGCCGCGCCGATCGTCTGCGGCGCCGCGAACAATCAGCTCGACGATCCGGAGACCGACGACGAGCGGCTACGCGACCAAGGCATCCTCTATCTGCCCGACTTCCTCGTGAACCGCATGGGCATCGTGCACTGCGCCGACGAAGCGTTTGGCCGGGTCGACGACGACCCGATGCTCGAACGGCACCTCGGCGACGATTGGGACAACAGCATCCACAATCTGTCGCTGCGCGTGCTCGTCGATGCCGACCGGGCCGACCGCACGCCGCACCGCGTCGCCGTCGACCTCGCGGACGTGCGCGCGCTCGACGAGCACCCGATCACGGGTCATCGCGGTCGCGAGATCATCCGCGGCCTTGTCCGGGGCGGATGGGCCGACGGCGTTCAGCCGACGACTTCGTAGGTCCCGCCGCCGCCGTTGCGCAGGCGGCCCTGACGCACGAGCTCTTCCCAGACTTCGTCCGGGAAACCCGACGGCGGCATGATCGCGACGATGCCCGACTCGCGGCCGCCGCTCATCGCGCTGCCGCCGATCACCGACTCGTCGTCGAGGCGCATGAGCTCGAGGCGCTTGCGGATCGCCTTCATCGCGCGCTTGAGCTCGGTCTTCGTGGGGCCGGTCTTCTCGGGCTCGCCGCCCGCGTCGGGCGTGGCCGGGGTTTCGGAATCCGCCATCGATACTGCCTCCATACAGGGGAGCGAATCGCTCCGGGGCGGCATTCTACTGCTTCGTCTCGACGGAATCGAGCCGCAACGCGTCGCCGACGATCGCGGCGAAGTGCTCGGGCGATTCCACGAACGGGAAGTGCCCGCAATCGTCGATCTCGACGAGGCGCGCGTTCGGCAGCGCGGCGACGTACCGCTCCGACCCCGCGCGCGGCGACACGTCGTTCGAGCCGTGGATCACAACTGCGGGAGCCTCGACCGATCGCAGCGCGTCGCGCCAGTCGTGCCGCTTGCCGAGGCTGAAGTAGAGCGCCCGCGCCATCCATCCGCCACCGATGCCGGCCGGCGGCACGTCGTCGACGCCGGAGGCCGCGAGCCAGTACGACGCGAACTCGCGATCGAGCTCGATCAGATCGGCTTCCGTCTTGTCGAAGATCGACCCGAGGTCGAGGTAACGATCGAGGAATGCATCGAACGCGGCGTGGCGGTCGCTCGGAAGCCTCTCGCGGATCGCTCCGAACGCGCCGTCGTTCGGCGCGGGCATCACGAGAACGTCGGCCGGGGCGACGAGCACGAGCGACGCGACACGCTCGGGGAACTCGGCCGCGTAGAGCGCCGCGATCAGCCCGCCGAACGAATGTCCCACGAGCCGCACGCGCTCGTCGCCGAGATGCCGCCGGATCCGCTCGATGTCCGCAATCTGCGCGCCCATCCCGAGCGTCCCCTCGAGACGCTGGATGTGCTTCCAGCGATTGCGCCCTTCGAACCCGTCGATCGGCCGGCTCGAGCGGCCGCAACCGCGCTGGTCGTAGTACACGAACCGAAACTCGGACTCGAGCCGCGCCAACCCGGGTGGCGCGCTCTCGAACGGGATGCCGGGGCCGCCGTGCACGACGATCACATTCGGTCCCTCACCCGATGAGAACACGTGCAGATCGATCGGCGAAGCGGCAGCGTCCGCGTTGGCGGCATCGGTTGCCTTCACGCGCCACGTCGACTCGTCGACCTCGACGAGCGAGAGATCGATCTCGGCCGCTCGCACCGACCCCGGCCGATACAGCGGCGCCTCCATCATGAAGCGAAACCCGATCCAGCCCGCAACCGCGATCCCGAGGATCACGCTCAGAATGACAAGCTTCTTCACAGTCGACGTCTCCTCGTTCGATGAGTCCGGGCGAATCCTCCGTCCGCCCTCGTCCGAACCCACTCTAGAAGGGGCAGCGGCCCCCCGCTTGACCGTCTTTGCGCTTCCGCGATGCGAATCGCACGCGACGACGACCGACGATCCGGGCGAGCGTTCCGCACGAGAACGGAATCCTCGACACCGTGACACGCCACGCGGTACGCTCCGAAGAGCTGCCGACGCATGATTCGAGACGAACTCCCGAGAGGATGGTCGAAATGAAAGCTCTTTTCGCGAAGCCACTTATGTCCGAAGCGAAGCGACCGACGGCCGGCCGCGCGAGCCGATCCACGGCCGCCCTCGTGTTCGGGCTCGCGCTCCTCGCCGCGCCCTTCCTTTCGAGCGCGTCGGCAAGTCCGCGCGACGACGACCCGGTCGACACCGCAGTCAAGACGTTCACCGACGCCGTCTCCGATCGCGATGTCGAGTCGATTGGCGACGCGATGGAGAACCTGGCGCGTATCGCGAAGACGCTCGAGAAAGACGATCGCGACCGGGACAAGATCGCGGCCATGTTCGCCCGCATGCTCGACTATCCCGAGCGAGAAGAGAACGGCATTCCATATCTCGCTGCGTCGTTGCTCGGCATGCTCGGCGAGCCTGGAGCGAAGATCCTCGCGCGCGCCCTCGACGACGGTGACGTCGACGAAGACGAGAACGTGGACTTCCGCGACGCGATGCTCGAGGCCCTCGGGGATACGCGACATCCGTCCGCCGTGCCCACGCTGCTCGAGTTTCTCAAGAACGCCCATGCGTCGGCGGTGATCGCCGCCACGAATGCGCTCGCGCAGTTCGGCGAGCTGGAGGGTCGCGCCCGCAAGGAGATCGTCGAATCGCTCATTCGCGCGGCCGAATATGTCGAAAGTCAGACCGAGACGCAGCGCACGCGCCCCGGTGGCCGCGCGAAGTACCTCGGCCGTGAGTGGTATGCGGTGGTGCCTGCGGTCACTTCGACGCTGCGTGCGCTCACGCACGCGAACCCCGGCACGACGAAGGACTGGCGCGAGTGGTTCGAAGAGAACAAGGGCAAGAACTGGGACGACGAGTTCAACCCCGTGAAGAAGGACGACGCCGACCGTCCCGACGGCCGTTGATCGCGAAGGCCGAAGAGCGCTGGCCGCGGTGCGTGCGACGATCGACCGGCTCGATCCTCACGACGACGATCGCCGTGTGGCTCGCCGTCGCGGACCCGTCGCGTGCGGGTGAGAACGAAGCCGTGGTCGTCGCGGGCCTACGCGACGGCGAGTCCGCGCGCGAAACGTCCCTCGAATATCCCGGAAGCGTCCCCGACGACGGCAACGACCCCGATCTACGGTGGCTGACGTTCGTCGCCGACGCGCAAACCGGCGCGCCGATTCCGCACGCGACGATCAAGATCCCGCATCACGCCGGCGGCGGCACCGCACCCGAAGATCTCTACTACGTCGCCGAAGCCACGGCCGACGCGACCGGATGGGTCCGCTCGAAGGTCGACTACGACCTATGCCGGGATCTCGACTACGTCATCGCCGACGCCGCCGGCTACGCGCCGATGCCCAGGGCACATCCCTGGGACGAGCGCGTCGAGCTCGTGCGCGGAGTCGACGTTCCGATCGTCGTTCTCGATGCGACGGGCGCGCCCGTTGCCGATGCGGTCGTCGGCTACCACACCGGGTGCTGGCACCTTCCCGATCAACGCACGGCGCGCACCGACGCTCACGGACGCGCCACGATCCCGTCGATCGACCCGAACGAAGGCCCCTACGGGATCCTCGTCGAATCGTCGAGCGCGCACTTCGGTGGCTATCAGTTCGCGCGCGGATGGCGTCCGGGCGATCCGCCGGTGCCGATCCACACCCTGCCGGGCAGGGTCGTCTCGGGCCGCGTCGTGACCGCCGATGGTGCCCCCGTTCCACGGGCGTTCGTCTCGACCATCGACCACGATCGCCCTTCCCGCCTCACCGATTCCGATGGACGATTCCGCCTCAGCGGAGTCGAGCCCTGGGCAGAGATGGTCGCGTACCTGCCGCCGAATTACGCCTCCTCGAACGCGGTGTGGTTCACCGCGCCGCCGTCTCACACCTCGATCGAGCTGACGATCCCACCGACGATCGAACCCACGACCCGACTCACCGCGATGTGCGTGACGCCGAACGGTGAGCCCGTGGTCGGCGTCCGCGCGAGCGCGGTCCGAACCGCGAATGGCGCGACGTACACCGGGCACACCGGAAGCGACGGTTCCCTCCTGTTCGAGCTTCCAGCGGGACGCTACCGCATCCTCGTCGACGGCGAGCTCGGCCCCTTCGGTGACGCCGAAGCGGAGGTCACGATCGGCGTTTCGAGTACCGACGAGGCGTCTGGCGACAGCGATGCGATCGGCCCGTCGTCGCGCCTCGAGATCGTCGTTCGGCCGAACCCGGTCCTGCGCGTCGACACTTCGCGGGTCCCCGACGACGCATCGATGCGAATCACGACGCGCACACGATCGCGAGATCTCGATCGAGACGAGCTCGCTCGCGGACTCCCGGTCCCCGTTGCCGAGCCCGCCTTCGTCCGTGTGTCGGGTTTCGATGCGGGCGAGCACTACGTCCGCTACCTCGCCCTTCCGAAGCCGTCCGATACGAACGCACCGTTCACGACGAATCTCGGCGCCGACCCACTCGTCATCGAGTGGGTGCCCGCGACGACCGTCACGGCGCGCGCCACGACGCCGGACGGCGCCGTCGCGACAGGCGTCCTCGTCATCGAGCGCGAAGCGACTTCACGACCTTGGTCTGAAGACTCGCCCTCCACGCTTCCGCAGATGACGACAAGAATGCTCGGATCCGTCGACTGGACGTTCCTCCCCGAGGACCACTCGCTCGCCCGTGCGACCGGCACGATCCACATCCCGGAAGGGGGCGGATCGATGGATCTCGACACCATCCGACTCGAGCACCGCCGCCCCGAGCCCGCGGACCCGCTCGGGAGTCTCGAGGTGTATGTGCAGAATCGCGTCGGCATCCCGCTCGACGCGACGTTGATCGTCGACGAACGTGTGGCATGGGACGCCTCCGATCACGACGCGTCCCCGGGCCGCCACCGCATCGACGCGATCCCCGACGGCCGCCACCGCGTCATCGTGTCGAGTCCGAATCACCTCTCTCAGATCATCGAGTTGAACATCGAGAACGGTGAACTGCGCAAGCTCGACGTTCGCTTGAACCTCCGCGATCCCGCCGAAGCTTCGCGCTGATCGCGTCCGCGCGCCGTCCTTCCCGAGAAAACCGCTACGGAGCGTCTCTTTCTCCGCCGATATCGAGGCGGGGAACGACCGCCACACGGTGCTTCGAAGGAGATCGTCATGCGCGACCGCTGCATGCTTCTCGTGATCCTGTTCGTGTCCGTCTCGTCGTCCGCGGCTGACGCGGCCACGATTCGCGTACCCGCCGACTCGTCGACGATCCAAGGCGCGATCGTCTCGGCTCGCAACGGCGACATCGTCGAAGTCGCCCCCGGCACCTACGTCGAGAACCTCGACTTCCTCGGCAAGGCCATCGAAGTCCGGGCGCCCGATGGTGCGACCCTCGACGCGAACGGCGAAACCGGCGTTCGATTCACGAATGGCGAAGACGACCGCACGAAGCTCGTCGGCTTCACGATCACGAATGGTGGTGGGATTCACGTGGTTGGAGGCGGGATCTACTGCATCCACTCGTCTCCCCGGATCATCGATTGCCGCATCGAGAGCAGCGAAGCGTCGATTGGAGGCGCCATCTACGCAGGAGGCACCGGACCCGGGCCGACGCTCCTGCGCGTGACTTTCGCCGGGAACCGAGCCGCGGAGGATGGGGGCGCAGTCTTTGCCCACGGCTACGACTCGCTTCGACTCGAAGCGTGTCGGTTCGACGAGAACCGGTCCGAGTACTTCGGAGGCGCGGTCCTTCTGCGCGACATTCCTGCGATCGAGATCAACGACACGACATTCCGGGCGAATCGGACCGGGGCCGGAGGCGGCGCGATCCACTTCTCTTCGTTACCGGGGAATCAAGCCGTGGTCACCTCGTGCAGATTCGAAGAGAACGAGGGTGGTGAAGGGGGTGCGGTCAGTTCGTTCGGGACCGACGTGTTCTATGTCGATTGTGTCTTCGCGAACAACACGGCGTGGTACGGCGGAGCCGTGAGCGCTCCCAGAACCCTGACCCATTTCGAGGGTTGCACGTTCGCGGGCAACTCGGCGGCTTCCGGATCCGCGGTCGCTTCGGAGCGCGGACATGTCGGTATCGTACGGAGTCACTTCGAATCCCATCGAACGTCTCTCGAACGCCTGAACGAAGGCGGAACCTGTCAGCTCATCTCGATGACGAGCGTCTCCATCCTCGACTCGACCTTCGTCGACAATACATCCGCCGACACGGGAGGTGCCCTCGTCGTGACCGATTGCGCGGATGTCCGCATCCAGTCGAGCCGCTTCCTCGCGAACCGAGCGAGTCTTCAGGGCGGCGCCATCGCGATGGATCGGTGCGAGGGATCGCTCCTCGGCTCGCGGTTCTCTTCGAACACCGCCGTAGAAGGCGGAGCCGTGCGGCTCGCCGACTCCGACGTCTTCGTCGGCGGCTCGCTCTTCGACTCGAACGAGGCGTATCGAGGCTCCGCGATCCATGCCAGCGACATGAATCTCACGATGAGTTCATCGACGCTCGCGGATGGCGCCGCGCACGTGTCGAGCGCGCACCTTCACACGATGCGAAGCAACGTGCGCATCGTCGACTCGATCGTCTGGGATTCGTACGGCGATCCGCTCGATGCGTTCGTTTTCGATCAGTCGACGTCGGAAGTGTCGACGAGCGTCATCCAAGGCGGGTGGACGGGAGACGGAAACCTCGACGTCGACCCGCGATTCGTGAACTCGCAACTCGGGGACTACCACCTCCGCCTCGATTCACCTTGTGTCGACGCGGGATCGTCGTTCGGTCCGTTTCCCGATTTCGACGGCGACAACGGTCCGCTCGACGGGGACGGAGACGGCATCGCGCAGCCCGACATCGGCGCCGACGAGCTCTCGCGCGAGATCGCGGCCCGCTTCGGTTCGGTCGGCGCGGCACGGGATGCGATCGAGCCCGTTCTCTTCGTGAACGGATCCTACGGCGACGACCGGCGCCACGTGACTCTCGATCGTAGCGAGCCGCTTCGCATCGAGATGTTCGCCCCGAGCGAAGGCCCCGAGCCCGCCCGCTTCGTCGCATACGCTTATGACGCGCATCCGGACTCGATAACGCTGTCGCCGCAGCCGTTCGGCCTCGGGATCGCATCGTTCCCGACGCCGCTCGATCGGAACGCGCCGCAGCAACACGTTGCCGTGTTCAACAACCTCGGCTACGAGGCACGACTCGGCGCCGCCGATACGCCGTCGAGCCCGGCACCGTCGGTTCTCGTCCAACGCGCGCGTCCCCTCTCGTTTCCCGCCGAGCTCACGATCCAGGGCATCATCGAAGACGCCGGATCGAACGCCGACGCGCCCGTCAGCCTCACGAACGCGGTCGTCGTGACATTCATCGACTGACGCCGATCGACACCAAACCGCCACTCCGTGCTTCGAAGGAGACTTGCATGCGTTACCGATCCTTGCCGCTGACGATCGCCATCTCGATCCTCGCCACGACCGCATCCTGGGCCGCCACGATTCGAGTCCCCGCCGACTCGTCGACGATCCAAGGCGCGATCGTCTCGGCTCGCAACGGCGACATCGTCGAAGTCGCCCCCGGCACCTACGTCGAGAACCTCGATTTCCTCGGCAAGGCCATCGAAGTCGTAGCGCCCGATGGTGCGACCCTCGACGGGAACGGCGGGCAAACCGTTCGCTTCACGCGAGGCGAACCCGCTGCAGCCGTGCTCGACGGCTTCACGATCACGGGCGGCGAAGCGACCGTCGGCGCCGGTGTGTACATATCGAACGGCACCCCCACGATTCGCAACTGCCGATTCGAAGGAAACACAGCGCTCGAGGGTGCCGGCATCTACGTAACGGGATCGTCGGCAGGGGTCCTGCTCTCGGGTTGCCTCTTCGACGCGAACTTCGGCAGTTTCGGCAGCGCTCTCTCCGCACGAGATTGCGGGACGATCACGATCGACGAGAGCCGTTTCTACAACCACACTCCACTGGGTGCGACCGTCTCCATCTTCAATGCCGAACATGCATCCCTACGCAACTCCGTCCTAGCCGAGAACAGAAGTCAGTCCTCCCCGGCCGCCCTCTACGTCGGTCGAACGCCTCTTCACATGACAGGCTGTTCGTTCAACGACAATCGGTCCGACGACTTCTACGGTGCTGCGATGTACCTGGAGCGGACGAAAGCCGACATCATCGACTGCTGGTTCGAGAACAATACGAACACCGATAGCGGTGGAGGCGCCGCCTACTTGGAAGGCGGATCCGCGATCTTCGACCGCTGTTTCTTCGTCCGGAATCGAGCTCGCGGTGGCGATGCTGTCTGGGCAAGCCAGATGGACTCGATCAAGTTCGAGCGTTGTACGTTCGAAGCCAACGAAACCGTGGATGACCAGCATCCCGGTGGAGCCTGCGTACTATCTCGAATCCCAGACGCTTCGATCGTCGGCACCGAGTTCCGAGGTAATGTGAGTAGCTCGGGGAGTGCTCTCGGCGTATCGGTCTCGGAGCTCACACTGACGGATACGGTATTCGTCGACAACGTCTCACGAAACCCGGGTGGTGGCGCTGTCTCGACGTGGCTTTGCGACGTACTCATGCACCGATCTCTGCTGATTCGCAACCGGGGACTTCGAGGTGGCGCGGTCCATCTGTCGGAGTCCACGAGCTCCATCACGAGTAGTATCTTCGCGAGCAATCAAGCCGCGCACGGCGCGGCTGTCCTCACCCAGTCGGGCACGACATCCATCACGAACTGTACGTTCGACAAGAATCGCGCGTCAGTCTCGGGAGTAGGAACCATCCAGATCGACTCGGGCATGCTGGATATCGTGAATACGATTCTCAGCTTCGACGAGGATCGTGGTGACGTCGCCATTCGAAGCGGAAGAAGCGCGGTGGTCGAGGTCGCGTCGAGTATCGTTCGGGGTGGCTATTCGGGGGACGGCAATCTCGATGCGGATCCGCGCTTCGTCAATGCGTCGCTCGGGGACTACCACCTCCGACTCGACTCTCCGTGCATCGATGCCGGGGAGATTCTCCCCGATCCGCTGCCCGATTTCGACGGCGACGTCGGCCCCCTCGACGGCGACGGAGACGGCATCGCCCAGCCCGATATCGGCGCCGACGAGATGTCGCTCGAGGTTGCGGCGCGATACGGATCGGTGGGTGCCGCGGGGGATGCGATCGAGCCGGTAGTTTTCGTGAACGGGTTGTACGGCAACGAGCGACGTGAGGTCGTGCTGCGTCACGACTGGCCGCTTCGCATCGAGATGTTCGCCCCGAGCGGAGGCCCCGAGCCCGCCCGCTTCGTCGCCTACGTCTATGACGCGCATCCGGACTCGAGGACGCTGTCGCCGCAGCCCTTCGGTCTCGGGCTCGCCGCATTCCCGACGCCGCTCGGCGGCGGACCGCTGATGCACGTGGCGACGTTCAACAACCTCGGCTACGAAGCGCGACTCGGAACGCCCGACGCTCCGTCGAAACCGGCACCGTCGGTTCTGATCCAACGCGCGCGTCCCCTCTCGTTCCCTTCGCGGCTGACGATCCAGGGGTTCATCGAAGACGCCGGATCGAACGCCGACGCGCCCGTGAGTCTCACGAATGCGGTGGTCGTGACGTTCGTCGAATGACGGCCCGGGGCCGAAGCCTCACGCGAGGTGATCGGCGAGGACGACGATCTCGTCGGCTTCCCCGAACTGCCACGACGTTTCCGAGGGAGGTGTGAGGCGTAGCGTGACCTTGCGTGGGCCGGATCGAGAGACAGCGCCGGACGTGGCGTCGCACTTGGAGCGCAGCAACACGCCGAGCGCGATCTCGCCCCGAGAGTACGCGCGGTCCTGCAGGTCACGGAACGTCGCTTCGCTTCCTGCGACGCCGTACTCCGACGCGGAACGCAGCGTGACCTCGGCCCCGCCGGCGACGAAGAGCGCTTCGAACACCGCATTGAGCTCGGGACGCAGCGCGACGTGCGCGAGCAGGTGGCTCGTGAGGCGCGGGCTCACGAGCAGGGCGTCGCCCGATTCCGGGAACAGCGTCGAGTTCGCCGGATCGAGCAGCTCGACGAGAATCTCGGGGGCCTGCGGCCGCGGCCGCAGCGTCGACCGGAGCAACACGTAGCCGAGAATCGTGCGCGCATCGGCCTCTTCGCTGCTGTGCATCCACGCGCTCGCGAGAAACACGAAGCTGTCGAACGTATCGGGGTTGACGCTCTCGAGACCCGCGAGCGTCGTGTAGTCGCCCTCGACGTGACGCACTTCGACGCGCTCGCGGTCGTACCCGGCCGTCTCGAGAAACGTCGTGCGCTCTTCGGCCGAAGCCTTCGACAGAATCGTGACGTCGAACTGCTCGGTCTCGCTCGAGCCGAGCTCGACGAGGATGGAGTCGATCTTGTAGCTCCACCCGAGAACGAGGATCGTGTGCGCAGCACTCGACGGCGTCGGCCGCGGCGGAAGCTCTCCGCGATCGGGAAGACCCGTGACGAGGCTCATGTCGGGCACACAGGCATCGTACGACGACGCGAGGAACACGATCGCATCCCCCTCCTCGAGAACGAGGTTCGGCTCGGGATTCAAGATCGCGATCGGACCGGCAGCCGCGTGAGCGCTACCGCCGCCCGCAGGCGAGCTCGCTTGCCCATTTCGGCGCAGAACGCCGATCACGACCGCACCGCGCAGCGCGCGCTGCAGCGACAGCGGAGAGCTACCGCGCGCCGCCGGCACCTCACGCACGTAGATCGAGCTACCCGTGCGGTGCGAAAGAATCTCGAGGAACACGCGCGCAAGCCGGCGGTGACGCACGCTCTGCGAGATGAGTCGACTGATGACCGCCTCGCTCGCGACCACTTCGAGTCGTTCGGGCATCGCGCTCCGCGCGATCGGCGCCTTGAGCGGATCGAACACCTCGACGACGACGTTCGGGCCGTCTTCGTCGTCGGCGGCGCCCGAGGCCTCGCCCGCTCGATTCGCAAGGTCCGCGGCAAACACCTGACGCAGCGTCAGGAGCGTCTTGACCACGCGGGCGTCCGTGAGCTCCGCGCCCCCGAGCTCGAAGTCGGATCCCGGAACGATCACGACCGCGGCGCGCGACACGTCGAGTCCGCGCAGATGCTCCGGCTGCAGCGACGAGCCCGATCGCAGCGTGACCGTGTCTTCGCTCCACGCATCCTTCAGGTGGTGCCGCAGCGTGAACCTCAGCCCCGCGTCGACCTCGTCGGCGAGAACGACGATACGCAACGCCCGCACTTCGTGCGCCGCGAGGAATCGCTGCAAACGGCCGCGCGCGCGGATGAGCTTGTCGACGATCTCGGCCGTACGGTTGGTCCAGCCGAGAACCACGACATGATCGTGCATCGAGATCGGCGCGCGGCCGCTCTCGAGCTTTCGCATCGTCGCCGTGAGCCACTGGGTCAGGATCGCGATCAGCGAACCCGTGAAGACGACGTAGCCGAGCACGGTGACCCCGATCGAAACCGCGCGCAAGAGCGCGCCTTCGTCGTCGCCGAGGTATCCGGGGTCGGTCAGACGCAGGAACGCCCACCACACCGCGTCGGGAAGATTCTCGAATGCGTTCGTGCCGAACCACGCCACCACGCCCCCGAGGGCCGCGATCGAGACGATCATCAGGGCGACGAACACGAGTTGGTGGATCACGCCACGTTGGATCCACCGTTCGAGGAGAAATCGCAAGGCTCGGACCATGACGCATCATCTATCAGCACCGGCCAGGCGCGCAAGCGAGGACCGGGACGGCTGCTGCGCATCGGTCGGGATTGCTACGCTTTCTCTCTGCCGGTTCCTGCACGTCCCCCCTCGGCCTTCACGGCCCTCCGCTGACCTGAGAGTATCGATCATGCTGACTCGTCCTACGCCCACGGGTTTGCCCGGTGCGGCGAAGAATGCCCCGTTCGACTTCCGTTCGGCTCTTCTCGCGGCGCTCGCGCTCGCGCTGTCGCTCGCGACTCCCCGGCCACTCCACGCCCAGACCGAGGAGTCGGCGCCCGCAGCCCCCGAGACTCCGTCCACTTGGACGCCCGAGTCCGTTCGAAGCGAGCTGACGACGCTCCAAGAACAGCTCGGCGCCCTCCCCGGTGCTGCCTCTCCCGAGACACCGGACGGCCAGCGCAAGACCGCGCTCGAACGCCGCATCACGCTCCTCGAAGAACTCGCCGACCTCATCGAGAGCGAAACGCAGCTCGAGAGCATCGTCGCGGGGATTCCCGATCGCCAACGCGCCGCCGCCGAGCAGGCCTCCACGCTCGAAGCCGATCCCGACGTAACGCCGCCGACCGATCCCACCAAGGATGCGTTCGCCGAGCTGCGCGAGCGCGTCGACAAGCGGCAGCAGCAGGTCACGGCCCTCCGCACGCGCCTCGGCGATCTCTCGACGAGGCAAGCCGCGATCCCCAAGATGATGTCGGATTCGCGCGCGCGCGAAGACGAAGCCCAGCGCCGCGCCGAGCGCATTTCGGCCGAAGGTCCGGGGGACGCGAACAGCGTCGCCGCACTGCGACTCGAAAACGCACGCCTCGACCGCGAGATCGCGCGTCGACGCGTCGCGCTGCTCGAAGACGAGACGAATGCCGCTTCCGATCGCGAGGCCGTGCTGCAGAGCGAGCTCGACGTCGCGGAGCAAGAGCTCGCTCGGCTCGAAGAGCGCTCCAAAATCTACAGCGAGGCGCTGACCGCGAAGCTCGATGAAGAGCGCGCGCAGATGGAAGAAGACGTGCGGCGCAGCCAGGAGGCCGTCGAGAGCGCGACCGATCCGGTCGAGCGCTTCTTCGCCACGCAAGAAGCTCGGATCGCGACCTCGCGCAAGCAGAAGAGCGACATCGAGGCGCGACTCGTCCCCATCCAGGCCGACGTCACCGAGCAGAAGAAGCGCGCAACGACCGCCAAAGACGAACTCGCCGGGCTTCGCGACTTCCTGCGCCGCGCGGGATCGTCGGGCAAGGCGGCCGAGCGCATCAAGATCACGTACCGTCAGATCCCGCTGCGCCGCAAGGTCCTCAATCGATCACTTCGCGGCGGATTCGTGGAATCGATCAACGACATGCGTGCGCGCCGGTTCGAGATCGAGGACATGCTCTTCACGCTCAAGGACGAGTTCGCGGCCGAGCGCGAGCTGCTGACCTCCGGCTTCGACGAGAGCGCGGCCGAAGCGTTCGAAGCACGCGCCGAAGAGGTGGAAACCCGCCTCCGAACGGCGCTCCGCGAAGAGCGCAGCGTCATCAACGATGCCATCAGCCTCGGCGAACAATTGCAGATGGCGTACCTCGAGCGCCTCACGACCCTCGACGAGCTCGACAGCTTCATCCGCTCGAAGGTCCTTTGGATCCGCGACGGCAAGCCGCTGGGCCCCGAAGCGCTGGCGCCGCTCGATCCCGAATCGAAACGGCTTCTCACCTGGGCGCGAAGCCTCGGCGATCCCGACGTGCGATCGGCGCTCGCCGCGGAGGTGCTGAGCTTGCGCGGGCTCCTCGTGGGCGTGGTCTTCGTCGCTCTCTTGCCGTTCGCGCTGTTCTGGGTGCGGCAACGACTGCGCCGCTTCGTCATCACACGCAACGACAAGACGCTCGATCGCGGTCGCGCGAGCATCGGGAGCCGGTTGCTCGCGGTGGGTGTCGGGATTCTGAGCGCGGCGATCGTCCCTGGGTACATCCTGCTGTTGACGCAGTTCGTGCGTGCGAGCGAACTCCCGAACGGGCTCGCACCGCTGCTGGCGCTAACCCTCGGACACCTGGCTTGGACGCTCTTCGCTTTCTTCCTCGTGCGCTCGTTCTTCGCCGGACGCAGCATCACTCACGTGCAGTTCGACTTCTCCCGCGAAGCCGGGCATTCGCTCTACGCATCGGCTCGGATCATCCTGCTCGGCACGGCGGTATGGTTGCTGCTGTACCGCGTACTGAAGGCGCCGCCCTTCGAGTTCGAAGCGTTGCCGCGGATCGCCTACACGCTGTTCCTCGTCACGACGGCGTTCGCGATGTTCCGGCTGTTCCGCCCCGACTCCGCGTTCGTACACCAGGGGCTCACGTCCGGGCACTTGAAGACGCTCCGACGATATCGCGGCGCCGCGAGCGCTCTCATTTCGCTGCTCGTGCTCGCGGTCGTGGTGCTCGACATCGCAGGTTTCCGCTACGGCGCCGCCAGCCTCGCCCGCAGCCTGATCCTCACGCTCCTCGCGTCGGTCGTACTGCTCATCGGGTACGGCGCGCTGGCGACCATCGTACGCACGGTCGCGGCGCGCAAGCGCGAGAACGGGATCGAAGATGCCCCTACCGAGGGCGTCGCGTTGGCCGAGGACGGCGAGAGTCTCCAACCCGCATCGACCGACCCCGCGAAGGACGACGAGCCCACAGCGGCCGAGCGGGCCGCGCGCGTCGAGCTCCAGATTCTGCGCTTCTTGCGCGTGGTGTTCGTCGTTCTCGCGGTCGTTCTGATCGCGCGTTTTTGGGGCATCGACCAGCGTGCGCTCGGCACGTTCGATCAGATGGTCGTCTACACGATCACCGGCGTCGGTGACGCCGAAGATTACGTCACGGTCGCCGACTTCATCCGCTTCGCCTTCATCGTCATCGGTACCGTATGGGTGCTGCGTAGTCTGCCGGGAATCTACGAGTTCGCGCTCTTCCCGCGACTCAAGGTCGATGCCGGAATCAAGTACGCGATCCTCACGATCTCGCGCTACGGCCTGTTCGCGGCCGGTGTGATCATGGGTTTGTCCGCGATCCACCTCGACCTCGGGCGACTCGGTTGGCTCATGGCCGCCATGGGCGTCGGCCTCGGCTTCGGCTTGCAGGAGATCGTGTCGAACTTCGTCAGCGGAATCATCCTGTTGATCGAGCGGCCGATCCAAGTCGGCGACCTCGTGACGGTCGGCAACATGTCGGGCCGCGTCACGCGCATCAACATCCGCGCAACGACGATCATGAACTTCGATCGCCAAGAGGTGCTGCTCCCGAACCGAAGCCTCATCACGCGCGAGGTCACGAACTGGACGCGCGGCGACACGATCAATCGACTCATCATTCCGATCGGTGTTTCGTACGACGCCGATCCCGAAGAGGTCAGCAAGGTGCTCCTCGAGATCGCCAAGGCCGACGACCGCGTGATGACCGACCCCGGTCCGCAGGTGCTGTTCATGGCGCACGGTGCGAGCTCGCTCGACTTCGAGCTTCGTTGCTTCGTCCCGAATCCCGGCGTGAAGTTGGATCTCATGGACTCGTTGAACAAGACCATCAACCGCGAGTTCCGAAAGCGCGGCATCGAGATCCCGTACCCGCAGCGTGACCTGCACATCCGTTCGAGCGCGGTGAGCTTGTCGGACATTCGCAAGGAGGACGCGGATCCGAAGCCGGCGTGACGAAGCGGCTGAAGGATCGGAGTGACGGGTCGATCCCGTCACTCGGCTTCGGGGAGATCTTTCGGGTCCGGTTCGATGAAGCTCACGACCTTGAGCACGACGAACGCGAGGACGGTCGCGATCGCGGCCGTCACGAGCAGACCGGCCCCCGCCGCCAAACCGATCGCGGCCGTAGCCCAGATGTTCGCCGCCGACGTGAGTCCTTTGATCTCCCCGTGCGGTTGTCGCTCCTTGAGGATCGTGCCTGCTCCGAGGAACCCGACCCCCGCCGCGATCCCCTTCACGACTTGAGCCAGCTCGGCATCGGGATCGGCCTCGAGCGCGGCAGCCGTGAAGAGCGCCGCCCCCAACGCCACGATCATGTGCGTGCGCATGCCCGCCGGCCGATCCTTACGCTCGCGCTCCCAACCGAGAATGCCGCCGAGCACGAGCGCCACCACCATCCGGATCGCGATTCGCAGATCGCTCTCCCAATCGATCGCGGCCAGTAGCAGAGTCTCGCTCTCGGCAATGAGCATGCGATCACGATACATCGCACCGCACCGGTCCGTCACCCAACGTCGCGGCGTCGCCTGAAGGTTGCACGGCGCGCTTCGCGTGGTCAACGACGCGGCGAGTCGCTCAGCTCGATTCGGATGCGGTGTGCGTATCGCTCGCAGGGTCGCGACCGTGGCCGTGCGCGAAGCGGTACATCACGACGAAGTACGCCGAGACGAGGAGCATGCCCGGAATCCACCAGGCGAGTCCGGTGCGAAGTGCGTAGGAGCCGGCGGCGCATTCGGCGGCCGTGAGTCCGCTTCCCGGCTCGATCGACGACGGGAGCACGTACGGGAAGATGCCGAACGCGGCGCTCGTGAACATGCCGAAGACATAGAACGCGGAGGCGAGGAATGCGCGGCCGTCTTGTCGACGTTGGCCGAATACGTGCGACGCGAACAAGCCGGCGATCGCGATCGCCGGCAATACGAGACCGATCGGGGTCGCGGCAATCCGCGCGCCGAGGTTCGGCTGCACGATCCACGTCACCGCGGTGAGTACGGCAACCGAAAGGATCATCGGCATGAATGCAACGCGTGTGAAGCGCCTCGCGCGCTCCAGCACGCGGGCGCCGTCGTCACCGAGAAGCGCCGAGCGATAGGCGATCCAGCGCGCGCCGTGCATCGCGAGCGACGCGACCGCGACGACCCCGACGAACAACGTGTAAGGATCGATCGCACCGACGCGGCCGCGCACGCTGAAGTCGGTCCACAGCGGGACGAAGAAGCTCCCGTCGCCGTCGAGCGGAACCCCACGCACGATGTTCCCGAGCGCGACACCGAAGAGCAACGCGAGGCCCGTGCTCGCCAGTGCGAACACGACGTCGAATACACGCCGCACGGCTTCCGCGGCGTAATGATCGCGAAACTCGATCGCGATCGCACGCAGCACGAGGAGCCACAGCACCATCATGAACGGGAGATAGAAACCGCTGAAGCTCGATGCGTAGAACTTCGGAAACGCGAAGAACAAGACCCCGCCGCCCGCCACGAGCCACACCTCGTTGCCGTCCCACACGGGCCCGATCGAACGGATCACGGCGGCGCGCTCGCCTTCGGTCTTGGCGACGAACAGGTGGCAGATCCCGGCCCCCAGATCGAAGCCGTCGAACACGACGTACATCGCGAACATCCAAGCGACCGCCGCGAACCAGAAGGTCTCCATGGGATCCTACCTCAGCTTCCGTACCCGCCCGCGGCTTGCGCCGCAGACCTGCAAGGCACCTCAATTTCCGACGCTCCCCAGCGTCGAAGCAGTGCGCGAGTTCCGGGCGCCCGGCAGCTTGAAAATTGGACCGTAGACAGGGTTCACTCGCCCT
>JAUIME010000634.1 GCA_030433195.1 bacterium | reverse complement strand
CGAGCGCCCCGACATGCTGCTCCTCGACGAACCGACGAACCACCTCGACGCCGAGTCGGTCGCGTGGCTCGAGCGCTTCTTGAAGGACTACGAAGGCACGGTCGTCGCCGTGACGCACGATCGCTACTTCCTCGACAACGTCGCGGGCTGGATCCTCGAGATCGACCGCGGCTACGGCATCCCGTGGGAAGGCAACTACTCGTCGTGGCTCGAGCAGAAGGAAGGCCGCCTCGCCGAAGAACAGAAACAAGACGACCGACGCCAGCGCACGCTGCAGCGCGAGCTCGACTGGATCCGCATGAGTCCGCGCGGCCGACAGTCCAAGGGCAAGGCGCGTATCAGCGCGTACGAAGACCTTGCGCGCCAAGAGTCCAAGGAGAAGCTCCAAGACATGGAGATCTACATCCCTGTGTCCGAGCGTCTCGGCGATCGCGTCATCACGGTCGACAAGATCTCGAAGGCCTACGGCGATCGCCTGCTGTTCGAAGACCTGAGCTTCGAGATCCCGCCGGGCGCCATCGTCGGCATCATCGGCGGGAACGGCACCGGCAAGACGACGCTGTTCCGTATCCTCACGGGCCAAGAAGAGCCCGACAGCGGCAGCGTCGAGATCGGTAGCACGGTGCAGATGTCGTACGTCGATCAAAGCCGCGATGCGCTCCAAGACGACAAGCCCGTGTGGGAGGAGATCGCCGGCGGCGACCAAGAGTTCGTGAAGCTCGGCAAGTTCGAGATGAACTCGCGCGCCTACTGCTCGCGCTTCAACTTCTCGGGCAACGACCAGCAGAAGAAGGTCGGCGTGCTCTCGGGTGGGGAGCGCAACCGCGTTCACCTTGCCAAGATGCTGCGCTCGGGCGGCAACGTCGTGCTCCTCGACGAGCCCACCAACGACCTCGACGTCAACACGCTGCGCGCGCTCGAAGACGCCATCCTCGACTTCGCGGGCTGCGCGCTCGTGATCTCCCACGACCGCTGGTTCCTCGACCGCATCGCCACCCACATCCTCGCCTTCGAAGGCAACAGCCAGGTCGTCTTCTGCGAAGGCAACTTCGAGCAGTACGAGGAAGAGAAGAAGCGCCGACTGGGCGCCGAGGCCGCGAAGCCGCAGCGCGTGAAGTACAAGAAGCTCGTACGCTGAAGCGGACGCGGGCCACTAGAGTGGCTAGCCCTGCGCGACGAGGCTTCCCTTTTCGAGGTCGAGCGGTCATGAGTCGTCTACGGTGCGCTACGCAGGGGATCGTTCTGATCGTCATCGTGGTTCTGTTCGCGTCGTGCACGAAGGACGCGCATGAATCCGGAGTCGCCGACGAATCGGCCGGCTTCGAATCCGAGCCGGCGAACCGGTCGTCCACCGAGGGATTCGAAAAGGGATTCGAGACGACGCCGGGATCCGGGATGTGGATGATCCCGGCGCCCGAAGCGGCGACGCTGGTACAAGATGCGAAGTCGCTCCTCGAAGGGGTCACGCTCACCGTCGAGCGGAAGGGCCGCCAAGTCGTCGGGATTCGCTTGGCCGACGCCCCCGAGGACTCCCTCCTCCTGCGGCGCGGATGGAGAATCGGCGACGTCCTCACCAAGGTCAACGCCACGCCCATTCCGTCCGAAGACGCGCTGCGAAGCCACATCGCAGAGAATCACGACCGATTCTCGCTGTACCGCTTCGAGCTCCTTCGCGACGGTGAGGTGATGCACCTGAACTACCGTCTGGCCGGGGACGAGTAGGGGCGCACGCAGGCCGGTCACCCACCGCGCGCGAAAGTTTTTTCTCCGCGCGATGCGCGTGATGCGCGAGCGTGGATCCGTCGGATCCATCGCGCACGTTCCGAAGCGCGACTCGCCAGGCGCCCAACGAGATGCCGGTTCGCATCGCGGCGCCGATACCCTGCGGGTCGGCCCAGAAGGGCATCCCCTTCGCGATGTTCGCGTCGCCTCGCACGCCAATCATCGACGTTTCGTGTGTTCGCTGATTCTTCGTTCTGCCGCTCCGAAACGTGGCGAGTCTGTTGTTTGTTCTCGCTCGCCGAGCGCTCGGCATTCCACCGTGGGACGATTCAAACGCTATTGGAGAACGCCGTAACGGAACGTCCGTTCCTGCGCGGCACCACCCTCACGAACGCGATCGCGGCGGCTTCGTGTCCGCTGCGATGCGTCGAATGCTGAAGGAGAAGGACCATGATCGCTCGTATCCTCGTCGCCGCCGCGCTCGCGGCGACTCTTTCCACCGTCGCCTTCGCGCAAGGTTCCATCGCGGAAGAAGCGCGACACGATTGTGACGACCGCGGCGCCGATCCGCTGACCGTCGAGTTGCGCGAGCTCATCGCGCCCGATCTCGATCGCCTCGCGCAAGACTTGTCCCGTATCGTCGCCGAGACCAATCTACGCGATTCGATCGTGAAGAACGTCCTCGAGTCGAAGGGCCGGACGCTGGGTCTCGGTCAACTCGTCGCGCAGTTGAAGGAACGGGACGGCGCACGCGAGAGCGGCGAGCTCGCCCGACTCGACGAGGCCGTGCGTAAGATCGAATCGCTCATGAGCACGACGCGGGTCGAGTCGCCGCAGCTCAACCTGAAGATCCCGGTCGCGCGTCACGCGGAAGCGCTCGGCGGTCGCATCGGCGAGCTCTACGTAGCCATCGCTCCGCTCGCCGACGAGAAGGACCAGGAGTTCGTCACCGCATACTCCAAGGGCGAGAGCCTTCGCCTCGATCCTTCGACGCCGCCCGAGGTGCCGACCCTCGTCATCGCCGGTGACGAACCGAACGCTACCGACCCGGGTTACCCGATCGCGACCGTCGGCGAAGCGGGCAAGGAAGACAACCCCCGCATCGTCGACGACTACATCGGGATCCCGATGATCTACATGTACAACGACCACGAATCGTGGACCTGCGGCGATCCCGAAGTCTACGTGCGCGTGAAGCGCTTCCGGTTCAGCACGTTCAGCCTCGTCAACGAGAAGTTCAACCTCCCCGGCGTGAACGGCGAACGCGTCTGGTACAACCTCGGCGACTGGAACTCGACGTACCGCTACGTCTCCACCTCGAACTACGCCCCCGTCATCCGCTTCGAGTTCTGGGAAGCCGACAGCGGTTTCCACGGAGCCGACGACTACATGGGCGCGATCAACATCTGGTGGACCGGCCTCAGCTTCAACGGCTACGCGACGTACACCGCCGGCGACATCCGCTTCCAAGTCGACCGCGATTGATCGCGACCGAGGAGCAGGGATAGCCGGATATCGGGAATGATGGAATGGACGTGACGCCGTCTGCGGACGGCGTCACGTTGCCGCTTCCCAAAGCGCGACGCGCTTCAGAGATGACGTCCTACTGGTGAATCCCGCCTCGACTCATGAGCGTGTCCTCCAAGACCACGAGGGCCAGCGGCCAGTTCTCCTCGTGACCGAGGCGCGATTCCTCCGAGACGAAGCCCGAGTGTGTCAGCCGAACCTCGGTTGCCGCGCCTACGGGAACGATCTCGATTCGGAGGAT
>JAUIME010000633.1 GCA_030433195.1 bacterium | reverse complement strand
TTCCTGCGCGAGAAGCTGAGCGGCTGAGCGACTCGCGAATCGCGACTCGGCTACTCCACGGTGACGACCACGGCGTTGGTGAGACTCACCGACTTCGCGGCCTTCGTGGCACCGTCGCCAAGAATGCCCTGTACCGTGAGCACGGTACCCGGCGCGAGGCCGGCCGGGATCACGAGGACTTCGCCCGGTATGGGATCACCCGTTGCGGTGCCGCTTGGGGGATCGAGGCGCGGGTCGGTCGGCCGCAGCGTTCTCGCGACTTCGATCGGCATGAGGTAGCCGGGCTGATTGCGGATCATCTGGAAACAGGAAGAACCGATGAAGGCTGGAATGCGAGCCGTCGTTGCGCTCGTGGGTGGTCCCGCCCAGACGCCCACGTAGTAGCTGTTCCCGGCCGCCGGGGTCGGAGCCCGTTCGAGCGCGACGCGGACGGAGTCCGTCGAATCGACCGCGACTTCACGACTCGGCGCGCCGATCGACTCGTTCACGGTGAGCGTTTCCGCGCGCGCACCGACGAGATCGTTGACGTTGCCGGCGCGGCAACGCAGTGGATCGAGGCTTCGATTGCGAAGGAGTCGTAGCGGACCGGCCTGAGGGGTTCCGACGACGACATCGACGTCACGTTCGTCGTCGAAGTCACCGGCGACGAACGCGCCGGGGTTGTCGAGAGCGAAGGAGAACGCGGGGCCCGGTGCACGTGTCCCGTTCGCGAGGACGACGCCGAGCGCGTCCCCGGACAGATCGTTCGTCACGAGGATGTCGATACGTCCGTCGCGGTCGACGTCGGCGAGGTCGATCGATTCTCCGGAGATCGGGAGCGTGACGGGATCCGGGAAGGTCCCGAAGCCGGTTCCGAAGAAGACCTGGGTCACACCCACGAGGGCCGTCACGACGATATCGAGGTGACCGTCCTCGTCGAAGTCGCCCGCCGCGATCTTTCGTGGGGCGAGTGTGACGGGGAAGGCCGTCGGGTTCGTGAAGTTCCCGTTGCCGTCCCCCGTCAGCACGACGACCGCGGTGGAGGCGTCGTTCACGAATGCGAGGTCGGCGTGGCCGTCGGGATCGAGAAGGTCGTCGAAGTGCCCGACGATGACATCGAGCGGTTCGTAGAGTTCGCCGGCAAAGGTCTCGGTCGAGAATGCGCCGAGTCCGTCACCGAAGAGAAGTGTCGCGGTGTTCGAATCCACGTTCGCGACGACGAGATCGGTGTTCCCGTCTTCGTCGAAGTCACCGGCCGCCACCGCGCTCGGTGCCGATCCGACGACGACGTCGCGGCGCGATGCAGGGCCGGCCGGGCTACCGAGATAGATCGTCACGAGGTCGTCGTCTTCGCAGGCTACGGCGATGTCGGGAAACGAGTCTGCGTCGAAGAAACCCGTGGCGATGTCGATGGCGCCCGATCCCGTGGCGAAGTCGCTTCGGGTGAAGTTGGCAAAGCCGTCGTTCTGAAAGTAGCTGATCGCTCCGCCACCTTGGGCGGCGATGACGTCGAGTGTACCGTTGCTGTCGAGGTCGACCTTCTCCAGCACGTCGGGGTCGAACGCGAGCGTGATCGGTTCCTCGAGCCGGGCGAATTCTCCGGCCGCACGACCCGCCAGCGTGACGATGCGATCGAAGTTACCGAGCGAAAGCGCGACGACGTCCGGGATGCCGTCGTTCGTGAGGTCACCCACGCGCGCGCGGTTCGAAGTCGTCGGAATCGGAAAGGACTCGGCGGGGGTGAAGCCTGTCCCCGGGCCGCCATTGCGATGAACCACGACATCTTCCGGATTCTGGTTCTTGATGAGCAGGTCGAGTTGCGCGTCACCGTCGAGGTCGAGTGCTTCGATGCTCCCGGATCGAATCCCTGTCGTGAGCTGCTGCGCGACGTCGAATGCACCGGATCCGTCGTTGCGGAGGATGGATGTTCTGCCATCGTCACCCGAGACGGCGGCATCGAGATCGGCGTCATCGTCGAGGTCCGTGAGGGCGATCGATTCGGCGTCGTTGTCGGTCGTGATCGTCGAGAGTGTCGTGAAGTCGCCGGGTCCGAGGTCGGTCGTCAGCAGGGTGACGTTGCGGCTGTATTCGTTGGCGACGCCGAGATCGGTGAAGCCGTCTGCGTTGAAATCGCCGGAGACGATGAAGTTCGGTCCGCGACCGGCGGTGTACGTCGCGTCGAGCACGAGCGTACCTGTGCCGTCACCGAGAAGAATCGAGACGTCGTTTCCGTCGGTGTCGTCGCCATTCGCGGTCGCGACGTCGAGGAATGAGTTGCCATCGAAGTCGCCGAACGAGATCGATCGACAGCCCGCCGCGACGTGCACGGGTGGAAGCGGGGTGAAGTCTCCGTTCATGCTGCCGAGGAACACGTCGATGCTCTCGTTGCCGATCGAGACGGCGACGAGATCCGGAAAGGTGTCGTCGTTCAAGTCGGCCGTCGCGAGCGCTTGATAGTCGACCGAGACCGATTGTGCGAACGTGAAGTCACCGGCTCCGTCGCCGAAGAGGACGTAGAGGTTTCCGAAAGAGATTGTCGCGACGTCGAGATGGTCGTCGGCGTCGAAGTGACCCGTCACGATGCTCCGGGGAGCATTGGCCTTCGCAGGCTCCGGTGTCGTCGCTTCGATGGCAGGCAGCCGAAACGTGCCGTCGCTCTCTCCGAGGTACGTCGCGAGGCTGCTTCCGAACTCGTCCGTGTGCGCGACGATGTCGAGGATCCCGTCGCCGTCCACGTCACCGGTGGCGAGCGACGACAAGCGGCCACTCGGGCTGCGGTAGTCGATGCGTTCACCGACGGCTCCGCCGCCGAGACCGGGGTAGATCGAAAGGTGGCGAGGGAACGAACGCCCTCCCACGGCTGCGTCGAGGATGCCGTCGCCGTCGAGGTCCTCCACGAGCAAGCATAGAGTGTTCGTGAGCGGCCCGAGTGGAACCGGGGGCTCGGCGAACCGGCCCGTACCGTCCCCGTAGGCGATCCCGAGAGTCGGGAGGAGCACGATGAGATCGAGGTGCGAGTCCCCGTCGAAATCGGCGGTCCGTACATCGTTCGGATTTCCCGAATCGACGAGGCGGATCCCGAACTCAGGGAGCACACCCGTTCCATCACCGCGCCAGTACGACAGCGTCCCGCCGGCACGGTTCGGGATCAGAAGATCGGCGTGCGAGTCGCCGTCGACGTCACCCACCGCGACGTTGCCGGGCGACGGGGCAAACGTAACCTCGGCCGGAAGGAGTCCGCCGGCGCCGTCGCCGAGCAAGATCGCGATCGTCTCGAACTCCTCGTTCGTCACGATGACGTCGAGGTGCGCATCGTCGTCGAACCGTGCGATCGTGATCTCGTCCGCGACGAGAGAGGACGACTGGTCGACGTCGATCGTGAAGCCACCGTCGCCATCGCCGAGGAAGATCGAAACGCGCCCGGTGACGAGATCGAGATGCCCGTCCTCGTTCCAATCGAGGGCTCGAACCTGCCGACCGGTGTCCGGGATCGTCGTGACGAGATCGAAGCCCTCGAAGC
>JAUIME010000632.1 GCA_030433195.1 bacterium | reverse complement strand
GGTGCCGCTCGGCACGATCCTGACGTTCCAAGCGGTGATCGCGGACCCCGGTTCCGCGAGCGTGAAGCAAGTGTCCACCACGAACGCGATCACCGTCACGGTCGTTCCCTGATCACGAATCCGCACTTCGACAACTGACGAAAACGGCTCGCGGATCGCCAATCGGCGAACCCGCGAGCCGTCATTTCATTGACTCAAGAGCCTCGAAGTCTCGATGCGGTTCGCATCGAGACGCACGATCAATAGAAACCTTCGGGGATGATCGTGAGGTTCCAGTAAAAGCCTTCGACGTCGATCGGCATGAGCTCTTCGCGCTCGTACTTGCGCTGGCCATCCCAGTAGAAGCGCTGCAGCAGCTCGTGATCGTCGGAAGCGGCAATGACGTCGTGGTTACCGTCGCCGTCCATGTCGAACAAGATCGTCGCGTGCTCGAAGCCCGACGTGTGCGTGCGGCGCGCGATACGCTTGCGCTTCCACTCCCCGCCGTCTTCGCGCGAGATCGTGTAGATGCCGTCCTTGTTCGTCGACGCGACGAGCTCGAGGTTGCCGTCGCCGTCGGTGTCGCCGCCGTTCAAGAAGCGACACAGCTTGCCCGGTAGATCCTGGATGTTCTCGCCGACGAGCTTGCCGTCCTTCCACACGTAGCGGCGCACCGTCGACGTCGCCGACGCACCGCCACCCGTCTCGCCCTCCATCGCGGCGAAGAGCTGCGGCGTACCGCTCTTGTCGAGGTCGAAGAGAAGGATTTCCTTCACGTGGCGCGAATCGAAGTACTCGACCAGCGTGCGCTCGTACTTGTTGTCGCCCGTGTGGCGGTACATCATGATCTCGCCGGGCTGGACCTTCTCGAAATTGTTTTCGGCGCTCGGCGTGCACAGGATCTCGATCTTGCCGTCGCCGTCGACGTCGCCGAGCTCGACCTCGTGGATCCACTTGGTCTCGTCGCGCTCGTCGATCTTGTCGACGATATAGTCGCCGCCCTCTTGCCGCACCACGAGCACGACGCCGCGGTCGTGCGTGACGATGACGATCTCGTCGTTGCCGTCGCCATTGACGTCGCCGATCTCGAAATCGCGCCGCAGGCGCTGCGAGTTCTCCTTACCGCCAAACGTCCCTTCCCAAATGACGCGGTTTTCGTAGCCGCCTTCTTTCTTCGTCCAGAAAAGCAATCGCGGCAGGTTCCCGCCGATCGTCAGGATGCCCTTGTCGCCGTTGACACCCTCGAACGGGAGCGCCTTGTGAAAGACGTTGCTCTTGGGATCTTCGAGAACCGCGACTTCCTCCCACAGCGGCCCTTCCTCGCCGGTATTGCCCGTCGGCGCCACGAGGGCGAGCCGGGCCGGCATGGTCTTGTCCCCCTCGCCGAACGGCGACTGGGCGATGGCGATGCGGTAGTCTCCCGGGCCGGCACCACTGCCGCAGCCGGAGAGTCCGACGAGTGCCGCCGCGGCGGCGATCACCGCGAGTAGAAACCTGGGGAAGCTAGCCGTCCGAGTGAGCATCCGTCCTCCTCATCGAATCCGCGTTACGGTTGATTGATTGACTCAAACCACTGAGGTAAAGAAACTTGGGAAAATCCGCCGGAACGGCCGACAGGACGTGGCCGCGCGCGGGACGATCGACCGACCCCGATTCGGGTGCCGGGAGCGGGGGATTTTTCGGGTCGAGGTGGCGATTTCTTTGCGCCGCCAGCAACATTCTGCGTCCCTTATTGCGAATCAGCGAAAAGATACAATACGCGACCTGTCTACGCTGCTTCCGGCGGCGGTGTGGGTCGAATTTCATTCCCTTCGAGCAACAGTCGGAAGAGAGGATCATGAACCTTCAGAGAATCGCCATTATCTTGCTTTTCGCGGGCGCCACGGCCTTCGCCTTCGCCGGGTGTTCGGGCGGCGGCGACGAGCCGAACGCCGAGGCGTCGACGGGAACGGCCGCGAAGACCTCGGTCCAGGCCTCGAAAGCCGACGACCATGCAGGTCACGACCACGACCACGCGGGTCACGACCATGACCACGACCACGCGGGCCACGACCACGATCACGACCACGCCGATCACGACCACGATCAGGGCTCGGACGTCGTCGGCGACAAGGGCACGACGACGGCCGTCGCGACGAACGTTCGCCGCGAGCGTTCGACGCCGCTCGAACGCAAGTCGGGCGGCGCCTCGATCGAGTTCGACGAGCTCGCGCACGTCTTCGGCAAGATGTACGAGGGCGAATCGAGGGCGTGGAAGTTCTACTTCACGAACGTCGGCGACGAGCCGCTCGTGATCTCCCGCGTCAAGACGACCTGCGGCTGCACGGTCCCGTCCAAGCCCGAAGAGCCGATCCAGCCGGGCGAGTCCGGCGCGATCGAAGTCGCGTTCAACTCCGCGAAGAAGGTCGGCGACCAGAAGAAGGACATCTCGGTCTTCACGAACGATCCCGAGAAGCCGATGCTCAAGCTGCGCGTCGAAGCGAACGTCGTCCGCCAGTTCTGGATCGATCCGCCTCGCATCCTGCTGGGGAATCTCACGCGCTCGCAAACGATCGAACCCAAGAGCGTGAAGATCCGCTGGGCCGACGAAGTCGATGTAAAAATCAACGAGATCCAGCCCTCCGACCCGTCGATCAGCGTGACCCAGCAGCCGTTCGAGGACTCGACCGGCAAGGGCATGCAGCTCGACATCGAGTTCGGCAAGGTCTCCGACCTCGTCCAGAACCAACGAAGCGGCGTCCCGATGCAGCGCGTCAACGCGAGCATCGTCGTGACGACGAACAACAAGCAGTTCCCGCGTGAGAACATCGTCATCTCGGGCGCGGTCATTCCGGAAGTGACGCTGCGTCCGCGCGTGCTCTCGTTCGGTGTCCTCGCCAAGAACGCGAAGCCGATCCAGAAGAAGATCATCCTGACGTCGGCTCCCGACTTCGAGATGCTGCCGCCGACCGTCGAGTCCGAGCTCGATTACCTCGACTTCGAGATTCGCACGATCCGCGCCGGAACGCAGTACCAGATCGTCGCGACGCTCGATCCGTCGAAGGCCGAAGAAGGCCAGTTCCGCGAGTCGATCGTCATCCGGACGAACTCCGAGGAGTACGCCGAGAACGAGATCCCGGCCTTCGGCAAGATCAAGTAAGACCCGCGCGTCCGCAGACGCGCCCCTCGAACTCTCCCCGCCGGATCGCGGATCGACAGGATTCGCGATCCGGCGGAACCCTCCCCCTCCCTCGCCGTACCTCGATCAAGTCTCCGGCTGCGCGCGGTCGAAACCTCTCAAATCGAGATACGCCGCTGCCGCGCTCGCACTTCCGGCCTTTGCCGATTGCGACGCGCGAGACCCCGACGACCGATCGAAGGAGGGACCGTCCCCGTGACCACTCGCCCACGTAACGCCTTGTGCTCGTTGATCCTCGCGGCCTTCATCGCCGGCCCTGCCGCGATCGCCGCCGCGAGCGAACCCGTCCTCTTCGCGGACTCGACCTCCCTGTCTCCCGACGGGTCGACGCTGCTGTTCTCGTGG
>JAUIME010000017.1 GCA_030433195.1 bacterium | reverse complement strand
GCGAGAACCCGTTCCTCGCGGTTGCGTGGACGAGCACACCCCCGAGCAACGCGTACGGTTGTCAGGGGAGCACGGCGAATTCCTTCTCGAACATCCGCTCCCCCACGTCGCTGATCTACGCCGAGCACGCCCGCGTGCCGATCACGGTCCAGTACACGGCCTACGCGGGCGTCATCATGAGCCTGTCGCAGAGCTACGGCGACCCCGTGAGCGTGTATCCCACGCCGGACGCCTCGGCGATCTACACGAGCGTCGAAGTCTGCGGGTCCGCGCCGACGGGTGAGACGACGTGCGCGTTCTGGTCGCAACCGGGCAACACGACCGGCGAGCCCGCGGCCGAGCCGGTGAGCGACCCCGCAAGCACGTTCGTCGTGCCGGCGACGCAGGTGCTTTCGCGGATGCTCGAGGACAACGGCGAGAACCCGCTCGTCGTCGTCGTCCACCAAGCGTTTCCGGGAATCCGTACGAGCTTCCATACGGAGACGCAGGCGGTCGCGGACCTTGACGCTGTAGCGGCGTACCTCGCCGCGCGCGGCGTCGCGGTGTACCCGCTGCTCTTCAACGACAACGGAGGCGGGTTTCAGCACCAAGATTTGGGCGACCCCTTCAGCACGTGGAGTGACGCGATCGAAGTTCAGCGTGCGGCGTTCGCTTCGCACTTCGCAACCCGAGTTGCGTCCGGCGCGTTGGGGTACTGCACGACGTGTGCGGCCGGCCCGACGGAGGTCGCGTACAACGACGGGTCGCTGCACGCAGCCGGCGGCACCGACGACGTTTGGGAGATCCACCCGTACAGCGACGAGCTGACGCAGCCCGGTTTTTGGAATTACGAGGACGATGATCACTCGTCGTGCGCGAACGTGTCGGGTGCCGCGCTCGGCGTGGACGGCATCCACCCCACGCACCCGGGGACGGAAGAGATCGCCGACCTGCTCGCGCGGTGTTGGTTCCGCGTCATTCTCGACGGGCGCGCGCGCTCGCTTCGTGCGACGGGCGTGGTCGCGTTGTCGCCGACCCAGCTCCGCGTCACGTACGACGTACCGTGTCGACACGGCGGCACGCTCGGATGCCTGAACGACCCGCCGATCAGCACCCCCTCGCTGGTCCGCACCACGCAAGGGGACATCGTCACGGGCGGCGTCCACTTTCAGATTGGCGGAACGAGCGGCACGCTCCTCACGCCGCCCGCGCTGTCGACGTGGACCGCGGAGGCGTGTCCGGTGCCGGCGACGTCCTGTACCGCGCTCCTCACGTTCGCGAGCGCGCTCCCCGACTTCGACGTCGTGCGGTTCTGCGATACGGCGGAAGGCCCGAACGGGCTCGGGGCTGGGCGCGGCGGCTGCGACACGATTTCGCAGACGGACGAAGGCGCGAGCCTGAACGATTCGGCGAATGCGCGTGACGACCAACAGTCAAGTGTCATTGTCGCGAACAGCTTCGACGGGGGTCTCGATGGGGGCCCGGCCGACGCGAGCGATAGCGGGCCCGCGGACAGCGGCTACGACGGCGGCACGCCGGACAGCGGCTACGACGGCGGCACGCCGGACAGCGGCTACGACGGCGGCACGCCGGACAGCGGGTTCGATGGCGGCGCGGTCGACGCGGGCACGCTGTCGACGTTCCAGAACCTCAGCGCGACGAACCTCGACGACAGCGACGACTACTACACGCTCACGGGAGGTATGACCGCGCTCGACTCGGTCTCCGCGTTCACGATCTGCATCTGGGATCGCGAGACGACGCGCGGCGTGAACGAATACCTTTTCGGGGAGTATACGACGGCGCAGCAAAAGCTCGCGATGTTCTCGCGCGGCTCGAACTACTATTTTTACCTCGCGGCGACAATAGCGACCGCCGCGAGGGCAGAAACGACGAGCGGGGTCTATGCGAACAACGTGTTTCAGCAAACGTGCATTGCGTTTGACGGCACGCAGACGGGTGACGCGAACCGGCTTCGTTGGTACGTGACAACGCACGCTTCGCCCTGCGCGGGTACGTGCCAGGAGACGTTGACCTTCACGGGCGTGGGGGTGCCTGCGACGACGACCGCGCCGTCCGTGGGGGATTTCTGGATTGGGGCAGGCACCAGCGCCGCGCCTTCGTGGGGCTCGGCTACGAGCTATGCGGACGAGCTGACGGTGTGGGCTGGCACGGCGCTCAACGCGACGCAGATCGACATCGTGATGGGCGGCGCGGCGCTCGACCACAGCGTCGCGCAGGGCACGGTTCCCGCTGCGGATCACTGCTACCGCTTCGAGACGGGGGCGGGGTTGGTTGATTCGTGCGGAAGCACGGACCTCTCGTCGGCCACCGGTTCGCCCACGCTCGTCACGGTTCCCCAGGTCCGCACGACACCGAATCGGCAAACGTACGACCCGAGCGCGAACAGCGATTACCTGTCGCTCACGACGTTCGGTGGAGCTGCGACTTATCTCTGCCACGCGGGCTGGTTCGAAGTCGGCAACCAGTTCGACGCGGTCATCAATCAATGGGGCGCGGGCGGCGCCACGGAGGAACGTCAGTGGGACGGACACAACCCGAGCGGCACGCAGACGAGCGCGTTCGGGGACGGCAGCGGGAACGGGGGGCGTAACTACGACCTCGCGAATACGGGTTCCGGAAATACCGCGATCGTCGCCGGCACGGGCTACTTCCTCGCGTCTTGCTTCGACGGTGCGGGCACCGACGTGCTCAACTGGATGAACGGCGTGCAAGCGAACGGCGGCACCCAGGGGACCCTCGTGTCATCGCTCGCGGTGGATCGGCAGCTCGATCTCGGGCAGGCTACGCATGACCGCGACGTGGACGAGGTCTTCCTCATGGTGGGTCGGGTCTGGACGGACGCCGAGGTCTGCGGGATGTACTGCGCCACGCGGTTGAGTGTGGATGCGGTCTCGGTCACGGGAAACAACGGAGCGCCAAACTGTGATTGCGACGCAGTGAACATCGACGAGGGGGACATCGACCTTCCCGGGTTCACGACGCAGCGCTGGCACAAGCTCGACGGGGATCTCACCGATGAATTCGGCGGGTCCGCGTTGACCGATCAGGATACGGCCAACTACTCGGACAACTGATGCTGGTGTGCAAGACGTCTTTCGCGTAGCGTGACGGGGTGACTCGCGAACAGCACGACAGTGGAGGCGTTCGGGTGGAGACTACGGAGAGTGGGGACCTCGTCGCAACGGTTCCGCGTCCCGAACGCCTCAAAATCCCATTCAAGATACTTCTCACTGTCGGCTTTGGCGCTGTCTGCACACTCGGCGGGTATGCGTTTGCCGCGGGGAAGAAAGTCGCAGCGTACGAACAGCTTCAGAAGGACGTGGCAACCAACACGCGAGCGATCTCGGACATGAAAAAGGGCCTGGCTCCGACACAGCGACTCGTCTTCATGTTGTGCATTCGCGAGTACGGCGAGGCGGTTTGCTTGCAAGAGGCGAACAAGGCGGAGTAGCCTTCCGCGCATGGAAGAATCCAACGGTATCCTCTACCACATCCTCGAAATCGCCATTCCGCTCGCGCTCGCTGCGCTCGGGTACGGCGCGCAGGCGCTCGCGGCGTTCCTGAAGTCCAAGACGAAGAACGAGACGATCGGGGGCATCCTGTACCGGCTCACGTTCGCGGCGAACGACGCCGTGGCGTACGTCATGCAGACCTACGTCAAGGAGATCAAGGCCGCGCGCGAGCCCGACAGCGATGGCGGCGTCGCGCTCACGGATCACGAGAAGGCGTTCGCGATGCGCCAGGCGATCAACGCGGCGAAGAGCTTCATCGGCCAGAAGGGGCTCGACGAGATCATGAAGGTGCTGGGCATCAGTGAAGCCGCGGTCGACACGCTCCTGGAGAAGAAGATCGAGGTGGCCGTGAATCAGGCCAAGGTGAGCGCCCCTTTGGCGAAGCGGGCGCTGACGGCGCCCGTCGTCATCCCGCTGTCCGTGAAGCCGAGCGCGCCGCCGAGCGCCTGACCGCGATCGAGGCGACCGACCCCGGCTCGGGCCGCGTGGACCTGTATCTTCACGTGAGCCCCGAGTGGGCGGGCGTGATTCTCGACGCGGAGGCGCGGCTGAACAAGAACCTCTTTGTTTTCGCCGAGGCCCGCGCCGGGTATTTGCACGAGCCGATGGGCTGGACGCCCGACTTCAGCGCGCTCGGCGGGGTCCGCTACCGTTGGTGACCATCGCGATAGAGCTGCGCGGCTCTGCCGAAAACGCGGACGGCCTCGCGGAAGAGGCGGACGCTCTCGGTGTCCTCGGCGAGATCCGGGCAGCCCCAAAAACACGTGAGCATGTAGAGCGCGAAGGTGAGCACGGGATCGACCTCGCCGTGCGACTCGATTTCGAAGATCCCCCCGTCTTCGGTCTTGATCATGAGATCGTAGTAAGGCGGCTTGCGGGGCTTCATCACCGCACCTTCCGCTCGACGAGCACGCCGCCGTTCGGGAGCCGCGTCCAGCGCTCGCCATCGGCCGGACCGTTGCACTCCTCGACGCAGGATCGAGACGGGGCCTCGATGTCGAAGCGCAGATCGACGTACTCGTACTGGACCTCGGCGGGCGTGTCGGTTACGGACAGCGCGCCGTACTCGATGCACTCGAAGGGGACGCGCTTCCGTTCCTCGAAACCGCCGAGCGCGTCGAAGATCCCGCGCATGGCACCCTCCGTGTCCTCGACGTAACCCCCGCGAGTCAGCGCCATCCCAGGCATGGGGCACCCCTTCACGTACTTCGGGGAGCCCGTTCGAGGCTTGTGCCACGACTCGAAGACCTCGTCGCCGTTCGACAGGCCGTGAAGGAACAGCGCTGTGCCCTCTTTCAGGAGAGCCGGCCGCTTCGACGACGCCATGCGGGTCATGACGAGGTCGTAGCGACCCACGGGCATCTTGTCCGGGTCGCTTGCGTTCTCGATCGCGAACCACTGATTCGAACCGACCTCGACAAAGCAGACGCGCGCCCCTGGCGCTTTTCCGAGAATGCGATCGTTGTAGCGGTGGAGTCGCAGCATCACGGGTCGCTCCGGAGGAACGCGAAGGTGAGAACCATCGCGACGATGCAGACCGCAGCTTGCGGCCAGGTGAGGTTGTTCAGGAAATCGAAAATCTCGTTCATCGGATCACCTTCGGGTTCTCGTTCTCCGTGATCTCACCCTCCGCGTTGCGCGTCCAGCTTCGGCGAAGCGGCCCGATGTGGTCGTCGGACAGGACGGGGAAGATCGCCGCACCCAATGGGCGGGCACTGACGCGTGCGGCGGCGAGGAGCTTCTTGGCCTGCATGACCGCGGCAGTCTCCGTGTCGCGTTGGTCCGTCAGTAGCTCCGGGTTGATCGAGGAGAAGAGCACAACCCGGTACGGGCCAGGGTGGACGGTTTCGAATTTGGATTTCGGCTTCACCGGAACAGCGTATCAACGTGGCGGCAAACGTCAAGGAACAACTTGACGAGACGTAAAACGGCGACGATAGTGGGCCCGTGGCGAAGAAAACCGACACGCGCCCCGCGCGCTTCATGCTCACTGGTCGGGGTGTACCGGTTCCGGGCTTCCCGGAACGGCTCTCCGAATTCATCGAGTCCGCAGGCGGGCTCACCGAGGTCAGCACCAACCTCGGCATTTCGTTCTCGGTGCTCTACAACTGGTCGACGGGGCGGCGCTTCCCGTCGATCGCCGCACTCGTCGTGCTCGCGGCATACTTCGAGACGACACCCGACAAGCTGCTTTGCGTCGAGCCGACACCGACGAAGGAAGCGAAGCGTCTCGGGGTCAAGGACGACCTCGCGTTGTGGCGACGTCGAAAGGTCGAGCTGGGGCGCGAGCGCGCGCGCATCGAGAAGGAAGAGCGGCGAGCCGCGAGGGAGCAAGCCAGTGTCGTCGAATGAGCGGATCAGAAAACTCGAGCGGGAGCTGGACGAGACGCGGAAACAGGTGCGCGAGCTGACCACGGCGTTTCATTTGATCCAGAACGCGGTCGTTGTGCTTGGCGAAGAGGTCGACGCAGGTCTCGACGCGGCGGGTAAGGCGCTCGGGGATGTGACCGAAGTTCTCGGCTTCTTCGTGCCGCCAGAAGTGCGGTCACGGCTGCCCCCGGAAGCACGGGCGTCGCTGGAACGGTTGCTCGAGGCGCTTCAGGACATTCCGGACGAACCCCCTCCGGAAGAAGCCACGCGACACTAGACACTCGTGCGGGCGGTGGCGTACCGTGTCGGGTATGCCGGGCGCGTACGAGAGTCAGCCGGAAGGGTCCAAGACGCAGGCGTACGACAGCACGACGCGCGCGGACATCCTCGAACGTTTCATCGACGGAGACGAGATCGCGCGCATCCTCGAAGAGCCGGGGATGCCGAGCAAGGCGACCTTCAGCCGTTGGGTCCACGAGAACGAGGTCTTCCATCTGCCGAAGGTCGACCCGGACGACCCGGACGAGGACCCCATTCTCGAGGCGGACGGAAAGGGTTTCGGTGACCGTTTTCGCGCGGCGATCGAGGCGCGAACGCTGCTCGACATCGCGGACACTCGGGCGGTGGTTCGTCGGGATAGCATCGAACCGGGCGCGGTCGCGCGTGACAAGCTGATCGCAGATCACACGCTGAAGCAGGCGGAACGGCTCCTGAAGAACTACGCACCGCGACAGAAGCTCACGACCGAAGACGCAGACGGGAACGACCAGCCGCTTCAGATCGCCGCGCCGATGCGAGTCCCCGGTCGTGACGCCTCGAGCTGACAATCTCCTCTGGGCTCCGAACAGCGAGCCGCAGACCCGATTTCTCGCCTCGACGGACTTCGAGGTTTTGTACGGTGGTGCGGCTGGCGGGGGCAAGACGCAGGCGCTCGTCATCGGCGCGCTCGGCCTGAACACGTGGGTCGACGAGCACGGTCGAGTCCGACACGCGATCGAACATCCGCGGTACGAGGCGCTACTTCTTCGCAAATTCGAAACGGACCTCGATGAAGTCGTCCGACTCTGCGAAGAGTATTACCTGAAGCTCGTCCCTGGAGCGAAGCACAAGAAGGGCGAGAAGAAGTTCGTCTTTCCGAGCGGTGCGACGATCGAGTACGGCGGGCTATCGAAGGCGGGCAGTGAAGAGCGGTACAAGTCGCGTTCGTTTCAGTATGTCGGTTGGGACGAGCTGACGGAACACGAGACGGGGACCGCGTACGAGTACCTGATCTCTCGCGTGCGTCCGGGTAACGGGATGCCGAACGATTTCCCGTGCTACATCCGTGCGACGACCAACCCGGACGGGCCGGGTCAGGTCTGGGTGAAGGGCTGGTTTCGGATCGAGGACGAAGGCTATTCGGTGGCGTCGTTCGAATCGGGCCGCGCGACCGTGGCCGGGAAAGAGTACATCTTTCGACGGCAATTTATTCGTGCTCGCGCATCGGACAATCCGGACCTCACGGACGAGTACACTGCTCGATTCGTGCTGATGTCGTCGCAGAAGGCCAAGGCGCTGCGTGACGGCTGGTGGGGCGCGCCGAACATCCCGGGGGCCATCTTCCGTGAACAATTCGTTCGTATCGCGGAAGAAGGGCGCATCGGGCGGGTGCCGTACGTGTCCGGCTATCCGGTCAACACGTTTTGGGACCTCGGGCTCAACGACAAACAGGCGATCTGGTTCCACTACCGTTTCGGCCGCGAAGACCGATTCGTCAATTTCTTCCAAGACTCGCACAAGCCGTTGTCGTTCTACGTCGACAAGATCCGACGGCTCGGTGAAGAGCACGGGTACACGTTCGGCCGGCACTACCTGCCGCACGACGCTTCCCATCAGCGGCAAGGCTCGCACGACACGCGCTCGGTTCAAGAAATGCTTGAAGACCTCGGGCTCTATCCGACGGAGGTCGTGCCGCGAATCGGTAGCATCACGGATGGCATCGAGCTGTCTCGTCAGGCGCTCGACGTTGTTTGGTTCGATCGAGACAATTGCAAGGTCGGAACGGACATGTTGAAGCTCTACCGCTTCAAGTTCGATCCGAAGCAGAACACCACGTTGCGGCACCCGTTGCACAACGAAGCCTCGAATGCTGCGGACGCGTTTCGGCAATACGCGCAAGGCTATTTCGAACCGGGCGCGCCTTACGGGAGCAGCGGCGGGCAAGTAGGTGAGCGCACGCCCCTGGGGCTGGTCGCAAAGCCTAGCCGACGAGCCCGCGACGAGGTACAGGAGCACGCACCATGGATCGTATGACCGAAGACCAGCTCAACGCGATTCTCGACCGGCAGGTCGAGAATGCGATGAACCAAGAGGACAACGAGCTGTCCGAGGTCCGAACGGGGGCGCTCGCGCGATACCGAGCTGAGCCCGACGGGACGGAACGCCCGAACCGCAGCCACTACGTGAGCCCCGATGTCTTCGAGACAATCGAATGGGCGCACGCGGACGTCCTGAAAGTCTTCACGTCGAACGAGCGCTTCGTCGCGTTCAAGCCGTTGAATCCTTCGGACGAGGAGCAGGCGGACCAGGAATCGGACATCGCGAATTACTACTTCGCGCAGGGGTGCAACGGCTTCTCCCTGATGTACGACTGGACGAAGGACACGCTGATCTATCCCAACGGGTACGCGCACTTCGGCTGGCGCACGCGCGTGAAGGTCCAGGAGCGCACGTTCGAAAATCTCACGATCGACGAGCTGACCGTTCTCTTCAAGGACCCGGAGATCGAGGTGACCGCGCACCGCGAGCGGGAAGATTTCTGGGTCGTAGACCCGATGTCGTTCGCGCAGCTCTCCCCGGAGATGCAGGCGAAGGTCGACCCGGAGACGATGAAGCTCCAAATCTGGGTCTACGATGTCGACGTGAAGCGCGTTCACACGATCAGCGAACCGTATATCCGAGTCCTTCCCCCGGAGCGCGTTCTCGTCGACCCGTCGCTGACATCGCTCGACCTCGACGAAGCGTCCTTCGTCGGTTTCTGGGAGCCGTTGACGCCGAGCGACCTGCTCGAGATGGGCTTCGCGGAAGAAGACGTCGATCGTGTGAAGGCTGAAGGACGCAAGATGGACCAGGACCAGTCCGCGGAGAACGTCTCGCGCAACGATTTCGAGGACGAGTACCCGCATCGCGCGAACGAGCCGACGGACGAGACGATGACCGAGTACAAGGTGGAATTTCTCCACCCGTTCATCGACTTCGACGGCGATGGTATCGCGGAGCGCCGCGCGGTCATCCGGTGCGGCAATGTCATCCTCCAGAACAAGGCGGACGACTTTCAGCCGATCGTCGCAATGTCAGCGATCCGCATTCCGCACAAGCACCCGGGCATCAGCTACGCGCAGATGTGCGCGGACATCCAGAAGGTGAAGACCGCGATTTGGCGGAACCTTCTCGACAACACGTACGCGGTCAACGGCCGGCGAAAGCACGTCAACGAGCGCGCGCTGCTCGACACCAATCAGACGATGCGCGACCTCGAGAACCCCGCCGCGGAGATCGTTCGCTGGCGGAGCAACCCCGCGGAAGCGATCATGCCGGAGAACACGCCGAGCATCGCCGCGGATCTTCTTCCGGTCATCAAAGCGCTGGACGAGCGAAAGCAGGTGCAGACCGGGGTGGCACCGGACGTGAACATCGATCCCTCGATGCTTCAACGGACGGCGTCGGAGGCTTTCGCGCAGGCGCAGACGGGGGCGAATCGACGCATCGAGCTTCTGATCCGCAACATGGCGGAGACGGGTATCAAGCGCGGTATGGTGAAGGTCCACCAGCTTCTTCGCGAGAACGCGGACGGCGAAGTGCAAGTCAAGTTGCACAACCGGGTATGGGCAACCGCGAATCCGCGCCGCGAGTGGCCGGAACGCGACGACGTCATCGTCAACGTGGGGCTCGGCTTCGCGAACAACGAGCGTATGCTTCAAATGCTCTTCGGTGTGCTCGACCTCCAGGTAGAGAAGCTGGCGCCGATGAATCTCGCTCAAGCCCCGCACATCTACGCGACGGTTCGGAAGATCGTCGAAGTCGCGGACATCGGCGACGTCGCGCAATTCGCGGTCGACCCGAAATCGCCGGAGTACCAGCCGCCGCAACCGCCACCGCCGGACCCGCTGATGATGGCGAACGCGGAAATGCTCAAGGCGCAGGCGGAGAAGTTCAAGCAAGAGGAGCAGCGCCGGATGGTCGAGATTCAGACGAAGGCGAATCTCGAGATGCAGAAGCTCCGAGGCGAAGAGCTGAAGGTGCAACGGGAGCACGATCTCCGAATGGAGGCGGAGCGCCGTCAGACCTGGGAAGCCGAACAGAAGTACGTCATGGAGCGGCAGAAGGTCATGGCGGAGATCCGCAACACCGAAGCGGACACGGAGAAGAAGCTCGTCGAGGCCGAGAAGCTGGAGAAAGAGCCGGTTCGACCCCCTTCTGCGCCCGCGGCCGCTAAGGGCTAGTCAGCTACACTGAACCCGTGTATCGTCGCCCCCAACATGTCTCGGTCCGATGACATCGACGTGGTGGCGGCGAACGCGAAGCGCCTCGTCGAGGACCCGCTGATTCAGCGTGTTTTCGACGAGCTTCGTGAAGAGCTGATCCGCGACATCGAAGACGTCGAGCCCACAGGAAACGGACTACCCGACAAGGCGACTCGCGCACATGCTCAGCTCTTCGCGCTCAACGAAGTGCGGCGGCGGCTTGTGCGCTACAGCGCGGCGTCGGCGTCCCGTGAGGAAATCTGATGTCCGCACCCATCACCAACACCAACGCGATTTCCGAAGACCGGGCGGTCGAAGCACTGCTCGGTCAGATCGACGACGACTTCGAGATTCCGCTCGGGGGCGTCGAAGAGGAGACCGCGCCGGAGGATCCGGGTGACGTCGAGATCGAGACGGACGAAGTCGAAACGGACGAGGCCGAAGAGCCGGCCGAAGAAGTCGAGACGGAGGAGCCGGCGGACACCGTCGAGCCCGACGATGGAGAGCAACCAACCGCGATCGAGCTGGAGACGTTCGAGGACTTGGCGGCGGCGACCGAGATTCCGGTGGAAGACCTCGGGAAGCTCCGCTTCAAGTTCAAGGCCGCCGGCCAGGACTACGATCTACCGGTCTCCGAAATCGTCGCCGGGTTCCAGGAGCGCGCCGACTCCACGAAGAAGCGGCAAGAGGCGGCGGAGGTCCGTCGCCGGTACGAGCAACAGGAGCAAGAGCGGGCGCAGCACTTCATGCAGACGCATGGGGAGCTGGCTCGGCAGATGGAAGTGCTCGGCCAACTGAAGACAGCCGAGCTGAATTCCGAGGAGATGAAGCATCTCGAGCAGGTCGACCCCGCGCGGGCCGTTCTGCGGAAGGAGCGCATTCGTCAGGATCTCGCGGACCTCGAACGCGTCGTTCACGAGAACAGCGCGCAGTACCAACAGCACCAGCAACGAGTGCTCGCGGACTACTACGCGCGGGAGACGGAAGCGCTGAAGGAACACATCCCCGATTGGGGCGCGGAGAACGTGAACCGCGTCGCGACGGTGATGCGGGACTACGGCTTCTCGGACCAGGAGATCGTCGGGACGGGTGACCACCGGACGCTCCGCTTCCTCAACGACTTCGCCGCGCTGAAGGCGGAGAACGCGGCCCTGAAGAAGCAAACGGAGTCGACGAAGACCGCGGCGAAGAAGGTCGTCGAGAAGGTCAAGGCGACGCCGAAGAAGGTTCCGAAGGGCAAGGCGCCTCCGTCCAAGGCGGTGAAGATCAGCGCTGCTCGCGCTCGTGCGTTCAAACAACTCAAGTCGACCGGGCGTCCCGAGGACGCGGTCGGCCTTCTCTCGGGGCTGATCCCCGACTGATTTCGGAGACAGAGAATGGTTGCGGCAAACGCGCTCTACAACGCCACCGCCCTGCGGGCGACGGGCAACAACATCAAGGAAGACGTCGAGCAGGTCATCACGATGATCTCGCCGGAGGAGACGCCGATCCTGTCGGAGCTGGGCAAGGGGAAGGCGAAGGCCGACCTCCACGACTGGCTGTACGACCGGCTCGCCCCCGCGGTGAACAACAACGCGCACTACGACGGCGACGACTTCGGCACGAACGTCGCGGGCGACACCACGACGGCGGCTTCGCGTCTCGGCAACTACTGCCAGATCAGCAAGAAGCAAATCTTCCTCTCGGGCCGCGTGATGAACGGGCTCGACCTGCACGGGCGCAAGGCGGAGATGGCCCGGCAGATCGCGAAGAAGGCTCCGGAGCTGAAGCGCGACATGGAGATGTCGATCACCGCGAACCAAGTCGCGGTCCCCGAGGTCGTGGCGACCACCATCGCACGTTCCGCGGGGATGCCGGTCTGGATCGCGACGAACGACGATTTCGGCGCGGGCGGCGCGTCGGGTTCGCTGGCGACCGTCGGCGACCGTTCGGTGCCGACCGGTGCGCGCACCGACGGCACGAACCGCGCGCTGTCGGAGGCGACGCTCCTCGGCGTGATCCAGAACGCCTGGATCGAAGGCGGGATGATCGACCGCATCTACGTGCGGCCCGAGATCAAGGCGCGCATCAGCGCGTACATGTTCCAGGGCGGCACGGCGGCGGCGCGCATCGCCACGCCGACGCAGGACTACGGGCCGAACCCGGATCGCGGCGTGACCGTCGTCGGTTCGGTGGACGTTTGGAAGTCCGACTTCGGCGTCCACCTGATCACGCCGTGCCGGCAGCAACGCGTCGATGACGTCTTCTGCCTCGACACGCGCCGGTGGAAGGTCGCGTACCTCCGGAAGTACCGCGTCGAGAAGATCGCGAAGATCGGCGACTCCGAGCGCCGGCACCTGATCGTCGATTGGGTGCTCGTCTCGAAGGACGAGGCGGCGAGCGCGATGGTGACCGACATCAACGATGTCGCGATGACCAACTGACCCCCGGAACACCCGGATCCCCAACGGAGATGGGGCCGCCCTTCGCTTCGGCCGGGGCGGCCCCTCTTCCCACCAGGAGAACAGACCCATGGCACCCAGCAACCCCCCGAAGAACGAGACGGTCGAGATCGCGAAGGCGGATCTCGAGGCGATGCAGAAGGCGATCGCGGACCTCCAGAAGGACCGCGAGGCCGAGGGATCGAAGGACGAGCTGATCAAGAAGCTCGTGGCGAAGGTCGAAGACCTCCAGGCGCAGGTCGAGCCCCGCCCGAAGAAGGATCCGCTCGTCATGCCGGTCTACAACGACAAGCCGCCCGCGGCCGGGCACAAGCGCGTCCGGATCAAGTCCGCCCGCGGCGTGCCCACCGCTCCGAAGGTGCGCATCGTGGACGACACCACCGACGCGAAGTCCCCGCAGTACCACTGTCACGGCTTCCTCTACCCGCGGGAGGTGGTCGACGTCCCGGTGAAGGACCACAAGGACGTCCTCGAGAAGATGCTCAACGCGGACCTGATCGAGGAGACCTCGGTCCCGGCGACGCGCCCGCTGTTCTACGGGAACGAAGCGCTCGCGCGCCTCGCGGACCCGTACCGCGACCGCACGCCGGAGCAGGTGCAGGCGGACATCGAGCGTGCCCTCACGGCGCAGAAGAACGAGGAGAAGCGCCGCGCCGAGCGGGCGAAGGAAGAGACGAAGTGAAGACGCTGAAGCTCGGCTATCGCGATGGCGTCCACAAGGCGATCCACATCGAGGACACGCCGCAAGGCACGGTCCTGCACGCTACGTCGACCATGCAGTCGGCCGAGCTTCAGCGGATCCTCGACTCGAACCACGAGCTTCGCCGCGACGGCGTGAACAAGACGCCGAACGGGATGCGGCATCTCGGGCGTGTGCCCGCGACGGTGCTCCTCGGCTGGCGGCAGGTCTACGACCGGGAACGGAAGGATCGCGACTTCGCGACCTTCGCGCACTACGTCGAGGCGAAGCTCAAGGAGCACGATTTCTCGCTGCTCCGTATCACGGAGGGCTGATTCATGACGACGCGGGGACAGGCTTTGGCGGATGTCTCGGCCTGGCTCGACCGGGACGTCTCCGCGTCGGCTGACAGCCTGATCCGTCTCGCGGAATCGATGGCTGCGCGTGACGTGCGGCTGCGCGCGCAAGAGACGTTGACGACGCTCAGCGCGACCTCGGACACGGTCGCGCTGCCCGCGGATTTCCTCTCGCCGATTACGGTCTCCCGCCCGGACGCGTCGAACGTGAAGGTCCAAGTTGTGTCGGTCGCGGCGTTTCGCGCTGCGACGTACCGAAACCAGACTTACGCACCCGCGATGGTCGCTTTCGAAGGTACGAATCTCCTCGTCGTCCCCGCGGGTTCCGTCGCAACGCCGACAGAGATTGAGCTTGCGTACTTCGCTCGAATGACGGCGATGACCGCGGACGACGACACGACACCGCTTCTGACGAACGAGTACGACCTCTTCTTCGCGCTGCTCATGCATGTCGCGGGTCTTCGTTTTCGCGACATCGAGACCGCGGACCGCTTCGGTCTGATGTATCAACAGAAGCTCGAAGCGTTGAAGGAACGCGAGAACCAGGGTCGGAACGACGGCGGTGCGCGGGAGATCATCCGAGACCTTTCGGCGGGGGCGTGATGCGAATCCCGTTCGGTGAATGGCTCCCGGATCTGCCCCCTTTGGGTAACCCGGGCGCGCTCGAGGCGCGCAACGTGATCGCCGAGGCGGCGAGTTACCGCCCTTTGCGCGCGCTCGTCGAGTACACCGATGCGCTCGGGGAAGAAATTCTCGGTGTCTTCTGGGCGCAGGACGACGCGAACAACCTGTTCGGTTTCGCTGGCACGGCGAGCGCGTTGTATTCGCTTCAAGCCGACGGAACGTGGGTCGACGTCACGCGGACGGTCGGAGGCGCGTACACCGCGACGCGTTGGGAATTCACGAAATTCGGTCAACGCGTCATCGCGGTGAACATCGCGGACGAGCCGCAATACTTCGACATGGGCGCGTCCACCGAATTCGAGAATCTGCCGGGTTCGCCGCCGCAAGCCGCACACATCGCGACGGTGAAGGACTTCGTGATGCTCGGCGACCTCAGCAACGCGCCGGACACGGTGCAGTGGTCGGGCTTCAATGCATCCGAGCTGTGGACGCCGAGCGCTTCAACGATGGCTGACCTGCAACAGCTCTTCGGTCGGGGTGGCCGCGTGCAGCGCATCGTTCCGGGGGACGTTGGTATCGTCTTCCGCGAACACTCCATCCACGTCTTTCAACCGGTCGGTCCGAGCTTGATTTTCGAGAACATCGAAGTCGAGCGTGGACGCGGCACCCCCGCGCCGTACTCGGTCATCTGGACAGGTGACCGGATCTTCTACTACGGGCATGACGGGTTCTATCGGTTCGACCGTGGCCGGTCGATTCCGATCGGCGAAGCGAAGGTCAACCGGTGGTTCGCGCGGACCGCAGACCCCGGTTCTATTCAGAATATCCGCGGTGCGATCGACCGGGTGAACCGGCTCGCGATTTGGTCGTTCTCTTCGACCGGAGGCGGAAACGACCGGTTGCTGATCTACAATTGGGCGTCGGACCGGTGGAGCTACGCGGAAGTCGAAACGACTTTCCTCGCGGACTTCGTCTCAAGCGGGTACACCGTCGACACGCTCGACACGCTCTACCCCGGAGGGCTCGACACGATCGACGCGTCACTCGATTCACCCGACTTCCAAGGGGGAGCGCTCACCTTCGTGGGCGCGACGACGGGCAACGCGCTCGCGACCTTCACCGGAACGCAGCTCACGGGCATCGTGGACACACGCGAATTCAGCGGATCCGACCTCGCGGAGGGCTTTACGAACCGGCGGGTGCTCGTGCAGAAGGTCCGCCCGCTCGTGACCGGTACGAGCCCCACGACCGCGGTTCGCCTCGGCTCGCGCGACCGTCTCGACCAGGGCGAGCCGATGTTTGACACCGCGGTCGCTCTGAACGAAAGTGGTGTGGCGAACGTGCATCGGGACCGCCGCTACCATCGCATTCGCCTGGAGATTTCGGGCGATTACGACCACGCAGCCGCGGTGGAAGTCACGGGCACGCTCACGGGGGCGCACTGATGTTCTTCGATCCTTTCCTCAGTCGGCAGAGTTTCGGCTCGGCGCTTCAGGCGCCACGCCCGCAGATCACCGACTACGGCGGCATCGGGCTGTCGCCGGGCGGCCCGACCGCGCCGCTCCCGACGTGGAACGGGAACCACGCACAGCTTCCGACGTCGAGTTGGCTCGCGAACCTGCGAAGCGCTCCGCAGGTTCCGAACGGGGGCGGGCTTCCGACCGCTGCCGACCTCGCGGGCCGTGGTTCCTCGGTGACGCCGCGACCGCAAGACCAACCGGCGTACAACGGATCGCCGGGGCTCCCGGGCAACTGGTCGGGGCTCAACCCGTGGGCGCAGGAATTCGGCGCGGGCAACACCATGGCAACGCTGATGGGCGGAAATCCGTACGCGGGCTTCTTCAACAACATGGCGGGCAACACCACGCCGATGTACTACGGTGACCCGAACCAGATGAACCAGACCGCGAGCTACGGCGGCATCCTGGGGCACATCAACCGCGCGCAGGGGCAGATGGCCGCGGAGGCGAAAGCCTCAGCGCCCAATCCAAACGGGGGCGGCGGGGTCGGTCTGGGCAACGTCAGTCCCGCAGCCGCGGGCGCAGGCGCAGGGCTTCTCGGACTCGCGATGAACAACCCGTACACGATTCCGCTCGCGGGAGCTGCGTACGGCGGCAAAGCGTTGTGGAACAAACTCTTCGGCGGTAGCGAAGACCCGCCGCGGTACAAGACGGATCCGAACGCCCCGCCTGGGTCCAACACTCGCCCGGCGTCGTCAGGGTCGAGCGGGGCGGGGAGTTCGTCGGGCGCGAGCGGCCCGACGCACCGTAACTGAGGGAAGCCATGGCCGAAGAGACCATCACCAATCAGCTCCCAAATTGGCAGCGCCCGTACGTCCAAGGGGCGATGGGCGCCGCCGCCGATCTCGCGAGCACGCCGCGCTACTACTACCCCGGTCAGGGGTACGTGAATTTCTCCGCGCCAACCGAGCTGGCGATGGGGATGCAGGCGCAGCGCGCGCTCAGCGGAGCGCCATACGAGTCCGCGATGGGCTCGTACCTCACGGGCGCGATGGGCCAGAACCAGATGAACCTCATGGGTTCTGGCTACGCCGCATCGCAGGCGCAGCAAGGGCTCGGGCAGGGGATGCAGGCGCTCGGCCAGACCGCGAGCGGGGGGATGTTGAACAACAACCCCTGGCTTGGTCAGCAATTCGATGCGGCGGCTGACGCGGTGACGCGCAACTTCCAACAGTCGGTCACGCCGGGAATCAACGCGACGTTCGGCATGGGCGGGCGCACGGGTTCGAACGCGCACATGCAGGCGATGCAGAACAGCCAGCAAGCGCTCGGGAACCAGCTCGGGAACATGGGCGCGAGCATCTACGGCAACGCGTACGAGTCCGAGCGCGGGCGCCAGATGGAAGCGGCGAACGCGCTTCAGCAAGGTGGCTTGCAAGGCATCGGCGCGATGGGCGGGCTGTACGATTCGATCGGGAACCAGCAATTCCGCGCGGCGTCGCTCGCTCCGCAGGCGCAAGCGATGGAGTACGGCAACATCGACCGGCTGATGAACACGGGCGCGATGGTCGACGAGCAGCAACGCGCGATCCTCGCGGACGCGATGACGCGCTACAACTACGCGCGCGACACGCCGTATGACAACCTCAACTGGATGATGGGTCTCGTTGGCGGGCAGGGGTACGGCGGTACGCAGATCAGCCAATCGTCCGGAAGCGGCATCGGAAAGGTGCTCGGCGGTGCTGGAACTGGAGCGGGTATCGGCGCGGCCATCGGAACAGGTATCATGCCGGGCATCGGCACCGCAATCGGCGGTGGCATCGGCGCGCTCGGTGGCGGGCTTCTGGGGTACTTCGCATGACGGACACGACAGGACTTTCGGGGTGGGGCGCGGGTAGCGGTTTCGCAACGGGCGGGATGCCCGCCGGGCCGGCAGGGCCACAGCCGATCTGGAACGACCCGAGCGCGGGCTTCTCGCGGATGGGGGAAGCGTTCGGCCAGCTCCCGATGAACCCGATGTTCATGGGCTCGCTCGCGATGCTCACGAACGAAGGGCGGATGACGCCCGGCATCATGCAGTCGATGCTCGGAATGCAGGCGCTCCACGATCGGCGGTCGCTGTCGAAGGAAGAGCAGCGTCGGTACGAGCGCGAGATGAAGAACATGGAGAAGTCGCAGGCGGCGCTCGAGAAGATCCTCACGCGCAGCATGGGCGGCGCGCAACAGCGTCCGACGAACGACCGCGTCCCCGCGGTGCCGGCGGGTGAGGCTGCCGGACCCTTCTCTGCGGCGCTTCCCGCTGCGCTGCAAGGCCCGCTGTATGGCTTCGGAGAATCGCAGGCGGCGCGGTATCACTCGTCGCTCTTCCCACCGACGCAGGCCCCCGCTGCGGCGCCCGTAGGCCCCATGGCGGGCGCGGCGCCCATGGGGCCGCGTGGTGGGGCCACGCCGATGTCGTTGCCGCTGGGCGGCATCCAGCAACCCCCGCCTTTTGAGGGCGCCCCGGCCGGTTCGGGAGCGCCGGCCGGGGCCGCCCCGCTCAGCTCCCGAGACGACCAGCAAGCAGCGGTTGCGCTCGCCCTGATGGGTGGGTCGCGGCAGGACCGCGCGCAGGGGATCAACATCCTGGCGAACATGCTCTCTCGGAAGCCCGAGGAGCGACGCATCCTCGAAGACGCGGCCGGGCGGAAGCGGTATGTGGACACGGGCGAGCTGGTGTTCGATCTTCCGGAACCGGGTCCGGAGAAGGTGCTCCCCTATCGCGGCAAGAGTCCGACGGAATGGCAGGCGGGCGTCAACGCGATGTGGGAGGCGAGCACGCAGGGCACACCCCTCGCGCAGGACCAAGACATGGCGACGCGCTTCGCGGCGAAGATGTTCGGGCTCGTTCAGGACAAGCCTTTCGGTGTTGCCACGCCGGCCGGGTCCATCCTGAAGCGGGGCGGCATCGGGATGCGCGGTGCCGCGAACGACTTCTTCGAGGGTGCAAGCCAGCGAGCGATGCAGGCGACGATCCGCGAGACGCCGCCGGAGAAGATCCGCGAGATCGCTCCGGCGGCGCTCGCGACGCCCGCGCCCGAACCGAAGTCGAGCACGGCCCTCCGCTGGGCGCCTTCGCAAGTGGTGCCGGAGCTGCCCGCGATGCGCTCCGCATCGCTCGCGAATCCGAGTAGCGACTTCGTTCCGCGACAACTGTCGGAATCCGAGTCGAAGAACATGCGTGCCATCCCGCAGGTTCTCGAGGCGGTCGTCTCGTTTGAGCAACTGGAGAGCGCGGGCTTCGCGCCCGACATGCTCGACAAGGCGCGTGAGATCCCGGTTGCCGGTGAATGGGCTATCGGCCCGGCGACGCAACTTCTCTCTTCGGAGGAGACGGCAACGCAACGCCAGCAATTCGACATCGCGCGAAGCAAATGGGGCAACGCGGTTACGCGTGTCGACTCCGGTGCGAACGTGACC